>JBAZOW010000022.1:0-20669 GCA_041648495.1 Patulibacter sp. | reverse complement strand
ATCGCGGTGGCGGTTCCGCTCGGCTACGCGGGACTCGTCGTTCCGCGGTCCGGGCTGGCCGCGCGTCACGGAATCGCGGTGGTCAACGCGCCGGGCACGATCGACGCGGGCTACCGCGGCGAGCTGCAGGTCCTGCTGCTCAACACCGACCGCGAGCAACCGTTCCTGGCGTCGTCCGGCGAACGGATCGCCCAGCTGCTGCTGGTCCCGGTCGCACTGTCGGAGGTCGAGCTGGTCTCCACGCTCGACGACACCGCCCGCGGAGCGGGCGGCTTCGGGTCGACCGGGCGCTGAAGCCCTGAAGCGGCGGCGCGGCGCGGAATCCCGGCGACCTCGCCGCGACCGCGAGCGGCCGATGCGGATGGTCGCACCGCATCGGCCGGGTTGCTGCTCGCTACTGCGCGATGAAGCCGAACTGCTTGAGGAACGCCTCAGCAGCCTGCTTCGGGGTGTCCTTGTCCAGGTCGACGCGGGCGTTGAGCTCCTGGATGTTCTGATTGGTCAGCTGCGCGTTGACCGCTTCGATGGTCTTCGGCAGGTCCGGACCGGCCTTGTCGTAGACGTCCTTGCGCACGACCAGCGTCGAGTTGTACGGCGGGAACATCTGCTTGTCGTCCTCGAGCAGGACGAAGCCCTCGCGGGTGTTCTGCGGGTCGGTCGTGAAGACGATCGAGACGTCGGCCTGCCCGCCGGACAGCACCGTGCTGCGCTGGCTCAGGTCGACCGGCACGAACTTCTTGAACTTGAGTCCGTAGGTCTGCTGCAGGCCGAGCAGGCAGTCGAGCCGCTGGCGGCACTCGGGGCTCCCGTAGAGCGTCAGGTCCTTCGCGACGTCCTCCAGGTCGGAGATCTCCTCGAGGTCGTACTTGTCGGCCGTCGCCTTGGTCACCGCGACCTCGTTGGACGAGGTGAACGGCGTCGGCGGCAGGGCGACCAGGTCGTCCTTGGCGAAGCCCTCCTTGACCTGTTCGAACGCGCTCTCCGGGTCCTTCGGCAGATCGGCGGCCTTGACGTCGAAGAACGACACCAACGCGGTGCCGGTGTACTCGGGGTAGGCGCTGATGTCGCCGCCCTCGAGCGTCTTCAGGGCGGTCTTCTCGTCGCCGAGGTTGAGCTCGGTGCGGATCGTGTAACCCGCGGCGCCCAGCGCCTGGGCGTAGACCTCGCCGAGCACCTTCTGCTCGGTGAAGTTCTTCGAGCCGATCGTCAGCGTCGTCTTCGAGTTGTCGACGTTGCTCTGGATCGCCGTCGCGTCGGCGGCGGTCGTCGTCGCCGCGGGCGTGTCACCCGTGGCCGCCGACTCGTTGTCGTCGCCGTCGTCATCGCTGCCGCAGGCGGCCAGCGTGAATACGAGAAGCGCGACGAGCGCCAGGCTGAGCAGCAGACGGATCTGCCGCTCGGATTTGAGACTTGCGATGTTGATCATGCGGTCGCACCCTTTCGGAGCGTGGTGGTGAAGCGCGCTCGCCGGGTCAACCGGCGGTCGCTGCGGAGGGGACGGGGGGTGACGGCGCGCTGCGCGGCGGCCAGGCCGACCTCGGCCACGATCGCCAGCAGCGCGACCACGATCGCCGCGGCGAGCTTGCCGGCGTCGCCGTAGACGTTGGTGCTGAAGATCGGGTCGCCGAGCGTGACGACGCCGGCGATCGGAGCGATCGTCGCGGTCGCGATCACGTTGACCACCGACGTGCGCAGCCCGCCGAAGATCAGCGGCATCGCCAGGGGCAGCTCGATCTGCCGCATCACCTGGCTGCCGGTCATGCCCTGACCGACGGCGGCGTCGATCACCTCGCGGTCGACCTGGGTCACGCCGACGTAGACGTTGGTCAGGATCGGCGGGATCGCCAGCAGCGCGAGCGCGACGGTGACGTTGAGGAAGCCGACGCCGAGGAAGGCGATGAAGACGGCGATCAGCGCCAGGCTCGGGACCGCTCGGCCGACGTTGCTGACCGAGATCGCGACGAACCCGCCCTTGCGCTTGTGGCCGAGCACGAGGCCGAGCGGCACGGCGATCAGCGTCGCCAGCGCGACCGACGCGAAGACGACCTGCAGGTGGGTCCAGGTCAGCGAGCCGAAGTCGCGCAATCCGCCGACGGCCTCGCCGCCGCCGGGCGACGGCTGGGCGTGGAGGATGAAGTCGATCGCGTCGCCGAACAGGCCGAGCGCGGCCACGGGCAGGCTCATGACGGCACCGCCCGCGTCCACGGGGTCAGCAATCGCTGGGCGCCGAGCACGACGACATCGAGCACGACGGCCAGCAGCACGCAGAGTCCGCCGGCGACCAGCACGTTGCTCTTGAAGTTGAGATCGGCGTAGATCGGCTCGCCGAGCCCACCGGCGCCGGCGAAGAAGGCCAGGGTCGCCAGGCCGACCGTGGTCGTGGCGGCGATCCGCAGGCCCGCGGCGATCTCGGGGAGCGCCAGCGGGATCTCGACCCGCCACAGCACCTGACGATCGGTCAGGCCCATCCCGCGCGCGGCATCGACCACGTCGTCGGAGACGCCGTCGAGCCCGGCCGTGACGTTGCGGAAGATGATCAGCAGCGTGTAGGAGACCAGCGCGATCTGGGCGGTCAGGAACCCGCGACCGGTCAGCGGCAGCAGGAGGAAGAACAGCGCCAGGCTGGGGATCGTGTAGAGGATCCCGGTGAACTGGACGATCGGGCCGACCAGCCAGCGGCGGCGGTGCGCGAGCAGCGCCAGCGAGAACGCGATCGCGAACCCGACCAGCAGCGCCACGACCGTCAGCGCGACGTGCTCACGCAGCGGCCCGGTGTAGCGGTCGAAGTTGTCGACGATCCACGACGGGCAGACGCCGTTGTTCGCCACGCAGGCGTCGCTGCCCGACCCCGAGTCCGAGCGGTCGCGGACGAAGCCGCCGGACTGCGCCAGGACGGCGGCCGCGATCACGCGGCCCCCTCGGACTCGACCGGCTCGACCGGAGCCGGCCCGGGGGCCAGTTCGCGCGCGACGGCGTCGCTGGAGAGCACCCCGACGACCGCGCCGGTGTGGTCGACGACGGCGGCGAACTGGACGCGGTGGGCGAGCACGTCGCTGAACGCGTCGCGCAGCACGTCGTCGCCCTCGACGATCGCGACCTCCGACCCGCTGCCCGCGACGATCCGCTCGCCGCGCAGGTCGTCCTCGTCGAGCCAGGCCAGCGGCTTGCCGTCGGCGTCGACGACGAGCGGGTACGGCACGTTGGCGTCGCGCAGCTGCTCGCGGACCCAGCTGACCGGGTCGTCGTAGTGCACGCGGGCGGCCTCTTCGAGCTTGAGGTCGCTGACCCGCCCGAGCGCCAGGCGCTTGAGCGCGCGGTCCGCGCCGACGAACCGCTCGACGAACTCGTCCGCGGGGTCGAGCAGGATCTCGGCGGGCGTCGCGTACTGGGCCAGGTGGCCGCCGGGACGCATCACGGCGATCCGGTCGCCCATCTTGATCGCCTCGTCGATGTCGTGGGTGACGAAGACGATCGTCCGGCGCAGCGTCTGCTGCAGCCGCAGGAACTCGTTCTGCAGCCGTTCGCGGGTGATCGGGTCGATCGCGCCGAACGGCTCGTCCATCAGCATCAGCGGCGGATCGGTCGCCAGGGCGCGAGCCACGCCGACGCGCTGCCGCTGGCCGCCCGAGAGCTGCGCCGGATAGCGCTCGGCGAAGCTCGCGTCGAGCCCGACCAGCTCCAGCAGCTCGTCGGTCCGCTCGGAGACCCGCTGCTTCGACCAGCCCTGCAACCGCGGGACGGTCGCGACGTTCTGCGCGACGGTGCGGTGGGGGAACAGCCCGGTCTGCTGGATCACGTAGCCGATCTCCCGCCGCAGCGCGGCCGCCGGACGGTCGGTGTTCGGCTTGCCGTCGATCAGGATCTGGCCGCCGGTCGGCTCGATCATCCGGTTGACCATCCGCATCGCGGTGGTCTTACCGCAGCCGGAGGGTCCGACCAGCACGCAGATCTCGCCCGCGGGAACCTCGAGCGACAGCGACTCGATGGTCGGCCCGTCGGCGCCGGGGTAGCGCTTGACGACGTCGACGAACTCGAGCGACGCCGGTGGCGTGCTGATCGGCTGCCCGACGTCGGTGGGGGACTCGGTGGACATGGAGGGCTCCCAGGGTGGCGGGCTCCGTGGCGGATACCCGGGAGAGCGAGACTCTAACGACGCGTACAGCGGAAGCGCTAAAACCCCGTCGGAATCAGGGAAATTCGATTTGTCGGGTGCTCAGGGCCCGTCAGACGCCGGCGGCGCGGCGGGCCGCCGCGTGGGCGGCATCCTCGAAGCGGTCGTCCAACGGCGCCAGATCAGCCGGTTCCACGCCGAGCGCGGTGGCGATCAGCAGGTCCGCGAACCAGGCGTTCTTCGGCAGCAGCGGGCCGTGCAGGTAGGTCCCGATCACGTTGCCGGTGCGGGCGCCCTCGAACCCCGAGCTGCCCGTGTTGCCGTGGCCGGCGAGCACCGGTCCGAGCGGGGTCTGCCCGGGGGCCAGCACGGTGCGACCGGCGTGGTTCTCGAACCCGGCCATCGTGCGACCGTCGACGTCGATCGCGACGTTGCCGATCAGCCGTCCCTCGCCGCGCTCGGTGTGCAGGTCGAGCAGGCCGATCCCGGGGATCCGGTCGCCGGCCACCGGCTCGTAGTGGTGGCCGAGCAGCTGGAAGCCGCCGCAGACCGCGAGCACCGTCCCGCCGCGGGCGGCGTGGGCGTGCATCGCGTCGGCCTTGACGGTCGTCAGGTCCTCGGCGCAGAGCTGCTGGTCGCGATCCTGGCCGCCGCCCAGGTAGACCAGGTCGAAGGCGTCAGGATCGAGCCGATCGCCGAGCGACAACGGTGTGATCGTGCAGTCGAGGCCCCGCCATGCGCACCGCCGCTCCAACAGCAGCAGGTTGCCGCGGTCGGCGTAGATGTTCAGCAGGTCGGGGTAGAGCGCGGCGATCCGCAGGTGGCGTCCGGACTCAGGCACCGAGCATCACCACCTGGCTGCCGACGTGCTCGGAGGTCGCAGCGATCTCGGCCCGCGGCAGCACGCGCAGTCCCGCCGCCGTCGCCTCGGCTTCGAGCGTCGCCATGTCGAGGATCTCCAGCAGGGTGCGATCGGTGGTCTGGTCGCGGTGCCCCGACGGCTCGACGACCTCGCGAACCCGGTCGAGGGCGATCCGGCCGTCGACGATCGTGACGCCGACCGGGCGGCTGGCGTAGACCGTGCCGCCGAAGTCCTTCATGTCCGGGGCCAGACCGACCGCGTCCTCGGGGCCGAACGGCTCGACCTGCTCGACGATCGCGATCCCGACGACGCCGTTCGGGGCCAGGTGCCGCCGGATCCCGGCGAGCATCGCACGACGCCCCGCCGATCCGGGCAGCAGCTGCACCGTCTGCATCGGCACCGCGATCAGTCCGAACCGCTCCCCGAGGTCGAGCGCGCAGGCGTTGGCGACGGCGACCGTCACCGGCAGCCCGCGGGCGGACGCCCGGCGGTCCAGCTCGGCGCAGAAGACCGCGTCGATGTCCGTACCCAGCGTCCGGTGGCCGGCGGCCGCCAGCGGCAGCGCGACGCGCCCCGTGCCGCAGCCGATGTCGAGGACCCGGCGGTCGCCGCCGGCCGGCGCGTGCTCGGCGGCCAGCGCCTTCCAGAACTCGAGGTCGGCGGTGTAGCCGCCGCACTCCAGGTCGTGCCAGCGGACGTGATCCAAGTCGGGCGTGCGGGCGGCGACGGTGCTCATACGAACGACCCCGTGGCGGCCCCGCGCTCGACCAGCTCCGCGCGCAGCTCGAGCATCGCGGTGTAGGTCGGCACGGCGTAGAGCGGACGATCGCGATCGTCGGGCGCGGCGCGCAGCGCGGCGTCGAGGCCGGCACCGACCCCGGAGTGCGGACCGGACGTCGCCTCGACCACGGTGATCCGCTCGGTCGGGACCCCGGCGTACTTCCAGCGCACGGCCATCTCGGCCGCCCGGGTGCCGCCGCAGGTCACGTGGCGGATCCGCGGGGCGAGCAGCTCGTAGTCGGCGTCCCAGACCCACGAGACGTCGCGGCCGTCGGCGATCCGGTCGTTGAGCACCGAGAGCAGGTCGAGCTCGCCGCCGTCGAGCGCGAGCGTGCGCACGACCTCGTTGGCGCCCGCCGGGTTCTTGACCAGCAGCAGCTGCAGCTCGCGGCCGTCGATCGTGACCGTCTCGGCGCGACCGAACGCGGCGGTCGTGGCCTGCAGGCCGTCGGCGATCGTCGCGGCGGGCACGCCGAGCGCGTGGGCGACCGCGGCCGCGGCCAGCGCGTTGTAGACGTTGTAGAGCCCGGGCAGCCGCAGGTGGACGTCGATCGTCGCGTCGGGCAGGCCCAGCCGGACGTGAGCGCCGCGGGTGCCGTCCAGTCGGACCTCCTCCGCGGTCACGGTCGGCGTCGGACGCCGGTGGCCGCAGCGCTCGCAGGCGTAGTGCCCGAGGTGCCCGACGAACGACGCCGTGTAGGCGTAGCGCGCGCCGCAGACCCGGCAGTTGGTGGTGTCCGACGCGTGGTCGGCGGCTCCGAGGCTGACCGAGCGGTCCTCGACGCCGAAGTAGAGCACGTCGTCGCGGTCGATCCCGAGGTCCGCGACCGCCGGGTCGTCGGCCCCGAGCACCAGTCGCGTGCCCGCCACGGCGGGCGAGAGGACCAGCTCGCGCCAGCGATCGGCGATCGTCTCGAGCTCGCCGTAGCGATCGAGCTGGTCGCGGAACAGGTTGGCCAGCAGCAGCGCGCGGGGGCGCAGACGCGGGACCAGGTCGGTGAGCCAGAACTCGTCGACCTCGAACAGCCCCTGGTCGCCGTCGAGGCGTCCGCCGTGCCAGGCGCCGAGCAGGGTCGCGGCGATCCCACCGGTCATGTTCGCGCCCTGGCGGTTGTGGACCAGCCGGCGGTCGTGGCGCTCGAGGATCGACGCGATCAGCGCTGCGGTCGTCGTCTTGCCGTTGGTCGCGCTGAGCACCACCGAGCCGTGCTCCAGGCCGCCGGCCATCCGGTCGATCGCGTCGGGGCGCAGCCGGGTGAGCAGCTTGCCCGGCAGGCTCGTGCCGCCGTGACCGCGCAGCCGCGCGACCCGTCCGGCGGCACGGGCCGCCGTCACGGCGATGCCGAGGGGAACGCCGCTCATGCCGACGTGGGCGCCACCGGGGCCGGTGCGGGGGAGGCGAGCGGGTGGGTGCGGGGGACGATCAACTGCAAGCCTTCAGTATCGACGGTGAAGGTCATCGGGAGCGTTCCGATCGGGTCGCCGTCGGCGAAGACCGCGAGCGGACCGTCCGCGGCCACGTGGATCTCCGCCGTACGCTCGACCCGGACCTCGGGCAGGGCCACGTGGTCTCCCCGGAACACGCCGGGGAAGCTGCGCAGCAGCCGGGCGCGGTCGCGGATCGTGCAGCGGTCGGGGTGCGGACCGGAGTGCTCGATCACGACCACGTCGAACCGCCCGTCGCTCGGCGTGGCGTCCGGGGCGACTCGCATCCCGCCGCCGTAGCGGGCGGTGTTGGCGACGACGACGGTCAGCGCGCGAACCTCGGAGGAGCCGTCGTCGTGGGTCAGCCGGTAGGGGATCGGTCGCAGCTCGCGCAGCGTGCCGAGCATGCCCCAGACGTAGGCCAGCGGCCCCAGTCGCGACGGCGCGTCGTTGGCGCGCTGGTTGGCGTCGGCGTCGAACCCGCAGGCGGCGATCGTCAGGTACGGGTGGGGGACGCCGTCGGCGCCGACGGCCCGCCCGGTGTCGATCGGCACGGCGACGCCCTCCACGAGCGCGTCGACCACGGCGTCGGTCTCGGTCGGCAGGCCGACCGCCCCGACGAAGTCGTTGCCCCGTCCGGCCGGGATCGCGGCGAACACGGCGCCCGGGCGCCCGACGATCGCCGCCGCGACGATCCGCAGCATCCCGTCGCCCCCGACCGCGCCGACGACATCACCGCGATCGCACGCCGTCCGGGCAGCCTCGACGGTGTGCTCGACGCTGCGCGAGCGCACGCGCTCGACGTGGACTCCGCGCGACTCCAGCCCGTCCGCCACCGCGTCCAGGACCTTGGCGGCTCCGCCCCCGGCGGACGTCGGGTTGGCGATCAACGTGACCGCGCGGACGGCACCGGTCATCGGATACCCCGGACGTGGAGAACTGGTTGGACCTGACGGCTCGCCGACGTCACCCGACGAGTATCCCGGTCCGGGCGGCGGCTCGTCGCGCGCGGCGCTCCTCGCCCCGGGACGGCCCCTGGTCCCCCAATGCACCACCGAAGCACCACCGAACCGTCACGGGGACGTCACCGCTGCCGTGAGGTTGGTCACTATTGTTTGCGGCGTGCTGTCTCTCGCGTCGCAATCCCGTGGTCGCCTCGCGCGGCTCCCGCTGATCCTCGCCGTCGCCGCGCTCACGCCGGCGCTCGCCGCCTGCGGTGGGGACGACGACGAGCCCACCGCCGCGGCCACGACCGAGACCACGGCCTCCACGACCACCGAGGCGCCGGACGCCGAGACCGAGACGACCGAGACCGAGACGGAGGCCGAGGAGACGGCCGACGGCTGCCAGGCCGTCGACGCCCCCGAGCCGCGGTCGGACGAGCCGGACCAGCCCAAGCCCAGCCCCGCGCGGCTGTCCGGCAAGGCCTCGGTCACGATGACCACCAACTGCGGACGCTTCACGATCCGGCTCGACACCAAGCGTCAGCCGAAGACGGCCGCGTCCTTCTACTCGCTGGCGCGGAGCAAGTTCTACGACGGCCTGACCTTCCACCGGCTCGCGGACGGCTTCGTGATCCAGGGCGGCGACCCGCTCGGCAGCGGCAGCGGCGGTCCGGGCTACTCCGTCGAGGAGACCCCGCCGGCCGACGCCGCCTACACGAAGGGCGTCGTCGCGATGGCCAAGACCGGTGCCGAGCCGGCCGGCACGTCGGGCAGCCAGTTCTTCGTGGTCACCGGCGAGGACACCGGCCTGCCGCCCGACTACGCGATCGTCGGCGAGGTCACGTCCGGGATGGACACCGTCGAGCGGATCGCCGCGATCGGCTCGTCCGGACCGCCGGCCGACACCCCGCTGCAGCCGGTCGTGATCGAGAAGGCCGTGGCGAAGCGCGGGTGACCTTCGGGCGCCCGGTCCGTCGAACGGCGGGCGCTCTCGCCGCACGGCACCCGCCGTGCGGACCTGATCAGTAGCGCCGGGCGAACGTGCCGGCGCTGATCCGCTCCGGCCGTTCCCAGCGCAGCTCGTAGAGCTGGCGGTCGCCGTCGTCCTGGACCACGCGCAGACCGGCGGCCGTCAGCACCTTGTGGCTGCTCTGGTTGACCAGGTCGGTGTCGGCGCGGATCCCGCGGATGTCGCTGCGGCCTCGCGCCCACGCCACGACGGCGTGGAGCATCTCAGTGGCATAGCCGTTGCCCCGGCGGCTGGGCGCGATCCCGAAGGTCAGCATCGCGACCCGCGCGTCGTCGGGCGGCTCGAGGAAGGTCAGGTCGCCGACGACGGTGCCGGTCTCGGCCAGGATCACCTGGTACTGCGTCCACGGGTCGCTCTCGAGGCCGTGGTCGTCGCGGTGGCGCTCCTGCACCATCGCCGCCGAGACCAGGCTCTCGTCCAACGGATATCCGTCCGCCCACGGGCGATCGGGATCCTCGAGACCCTGCAGCAACGCGTCGAAGTCGCCTTCGCCCATCGGGCGAACGACGAGTCGCGTGGTCCTCAATGTCGCGTCGTCGTTCACGGCCCGAGGGTATCGAGCCGAGGTCGTCGGGTGTGAACCGTTTCTCCGCCCGTCGGCGGAACGCCGTCCGGACCCGAAACAGGTCCTAGCCGCGACGGCGGGCGGCGCGGTTGGTCGGCTGCCGCTGCTGCTCGGTCATCTCGGCGCGCTTGGCCTGGGCCTTGCGCTGTCGCTTGCGGCCGTAGAGGACCAGGCCGACGAGCGCCGCGATCAGCACCAGCAGGCCGAGCAGGATCGTGGCGTCGGTCGCCAGGCCGCCGAACGGCAGGGCGATCAGCGCGACGATGCCGGTGCCGATCGCGAGCATCGCGATCACGATCAGGATGATCAGCAGCACGCCGCGGGCGCGGATCCAGCCGGACGACCCGCGCGGCGGGGCGAGCAGGCCCGAGAGCCAGAGCAGGAACAGCTGGCGGCGGCTCGGCGCTTCCTGTCCCATCCGCGCCGCGGCGGCGCGCAGGTCGCCGGAGCGCCGGTCGGCGAGCGCCAGCGACGCCTCGGCCATCCGGCGGATCTGGGGGCGCTCCTGCGGACGGGCCGCGGCGATCGCCTCCTGGAAGTACTTGCGCGCGGTTGCGCCGTCGTAGCGCTCGGCGGCACGGCTGCCGAGAATCGCCCGGGCGACGGAGCGATTGCGGGTCTCGCGCAGCAGGTCTTCGTCAGAGCGCTCCTCGAGCGCCTGCATCTGCTGCATCGCTCCCCGCTGCTCCAACCGAATCTGACGCTGCTGCTGCTTGGCCATTCGACCGGCGATCCTACTACCGGACCGCGTCGAGAGCCGTTCCGACCGCCGGTCCGCCATGCTTGGGGGTGAATGCGGACGCTGGTCATCTCCGACTTGCACCTGGGTTCCCGGGGTGGGCGTGACGTGCTCCGGCAACCGGCGGCGCTGGAGCGGTTGCTCGACGCGCTGCGTGGCTGCGACCGGCTGGTCCTGCTCGGCGACGTCGTCGAGCTGCTCGAGGGGCGGCCGGCGAGCGCGCTCACGGAGGCGATGCCGGTGCTGCGCGAGATCGGCGGAGCGATGGCCGGGGGCGAGATCCTCGTGATCCCCGGCAATCACGATCACGCGCTGATCCGCGGCTGGCTGCGCCGCCGCCGCGCCGAGGACCGTCCGCTCGGCGCCGCGACCCAGGTCCCGCGCAACGCGACCGAGGAGCTGGCGGAGCTGACCGCGCAGCTGCTGCCGCGCGACGGCCGCGTGCGCGTGCAGTACCCGGGAGCCTGGCTCGGCCCCCACGTCTTCGCCCACCACGGGCACTACCTCGACCAGCACCTGAGCTCGGCCGCGGTCACCCGGATCACCCGCGCCGCCGCCGAGCGCGCGCTCGGTCCCGCCGACGCCTACGAGCTGCGCCGCACGACGTCGTTCGCGGCGGCGTCGCTGGTCGTCCGCGACCTGCCCGACGGCTTCGAGGAGGGGATGGAGAAGGTCGGCGGGATCGCCCGAGCCTGGGGCAAGTCCGTGCTCGGCCGCGACGCCTCCGCGACCCCGCAGGCGAAGGCCCGCAACGAGCGGATCGCCGCGGTCGGCTCGGTCTGGATGGACCGTCGACTGGAGCGCTCGGGACTGCAGGCGATGGCGCAGGTCGCCGTCGATCTGGGCGTCGTGCCGCGCGCGCGGCACGTGCTCTTCGGCCACGTCCACCGGCTCGGGCCGCTGAACGCCGAGGAGGGCCTGGGCAGCTGGCGCCCCGATCCCGAGGGACCGTTCCTCTGGAACAGCGGGGCCTGGGTCCACGAGCCGATGCTGGTCACCAGCGAGGACCACCAGAGCCCGTTCTGGCCCGGCGGCGCGCTGCTGCTCGACGGGGACCGGACCCCACAGGTCCAGCGGCTGTTGGACGGCCTGCCGCTGGAGGAGCTGCTGCCGCCCAACCCCGGTCCGCCGCCGCCGATCGACCCCGCCAGCCAGCCGTAACGGCCGGCGGGACGGGGGCGGTCGGGCGTCGGAGGCTCAGACGCGCGGTTCCTGGACCAGCGCGTCGCGGATCTCGCGCAGCAGCACGACCTCCTGGGTCGGGCCGACCGTGTCCTCCTCGGTCTTGCGGCCGCGCGTCGCGCGGGTGATCGCGCGGACGATGAAGAACAGCACCGTGCCGACGATCAGGAAGTTGATCAGCACCGTGATGAACACGCCGATCCGGACGTCGGTGTCGCCGAGCGCGATCACGATGTCGCTGAAGTCGGGCTTGCCGACGATCGCGGCGATCACCGGCATCAGGATGTCGTCGACCAGCGACTTGACGACCAGCCCGAAGGCGGTCGCCAGGATGAACGCCACCGCGACGTCGATCAGGCTGTCCTTGAAGAGGAACTTCTTGAGGTCCTGGATCATCTGCTGCTCCTGTGGGGGGGTGGGGGATGCGGCCAAGGCCCGTCGTGCGGAGCCGCCGGGGAGGTGTTCGCTCGCGCACGAAGCGTCCCTGCCGGCCGTGACCGGGTCTGGCCGGACCTCGTACCCGATGCGACGTGCCACCATGCTGGGGTGGCTTCGTCGTCCCGCCTGGACCCGCGAGAGGTCCTCGGAGTCGATCCCCGCGCGGACGCGGACGAGATCACCGCCGCGTACCGGCGCGAGGCGAAGCGCTGGCATCCCGACCGCAGCGGTGAGGTCGAGGCCGCGGACCGGATGGCGCTCGTCAACGCCGCCTACGCCGAATTGCGCGCGACGGCCGGGAGTCCCCTCGAGGCCGGCGGCGAGGCGACGACCGACCGCGCGACCGCGGACGCGCCCCCGGGAGGACCGGGGGAGACGCCGCTGGACGACGCCGCCCGGCGTGCGCTGGGCCGCGAGCTGGGCGCGGTGCTCGAGCCGGACGAGCAGGTCGAGCTGGTCACCGCGACCGCGACCTGGGCCAGTCCGCAGGCCTACCTGGCGGTCACCGACCGGCGGCTGCTCTGGCTGCTGGACGACGCTCCCGTCCACCGGGTGCGCACGCTGCCCCGGACCGACGTCGCACGGATCACCAGCCGTCCGGCGCGGTTCTGGCGCGGAGCGTCGGTGACGATCGAGGACCGCCGCGGACGGCGCCACAGCTTCGGCGAGCTGCCGACCCCGACCGCGGAAGCCCTGGTCCGGCGGATCTCGACGGGACCTCGGACGACGCGCCGCGACCTGGCGGGTTAGGATCTCCGCGCTATGGATGACTGGACATTCTCGGTTGCGGTTCTGCTCGGCATCGTCACGTTCGGGTACGGCATCAGCCTCGCCCTAGGCGTCGTCTAGGAACCGGATTCCGGCCGACCTCGACGGTCGGCCTCCCGGCACGGTGAGCGCTACGCTGCTCGTCCGTGCCGAACTCCGCGCCTGACCCGACCGCCGAGCCTCCGCACCCGATAGCCGGGGTGCCGGATCCGGACGGCCCGACGCCGTCCGCCACGCGCTCCGCGCCGCCGCCGGAGTTGATGGCCGCGATCGGTGGTCCGCTCGGCCTGGCCGAGTCGGCCGTCCCCGCCGCGCTGTTCGTCGGCGTCTACACGCTCGGGGGCGAGGACACCAAACTTGCGGCGATCGTCGCGGTCGCGGTCGCCGTCGTGCTGACGATCGCCCGGCTGGCCCGTCGCCAGTCCCCGCAGTTCGCGGTGTCGGGCCTGATCGGCATCGGACTGGCGGCGTTCATCGTCTCGCGGACCGGCAAGGCCGAGGACTTCTTCCTGCCGGGCCTGCTGCTCAACCTCGCCTACGGCGGGGCCTACCTGATCTCGATCGCGGTCCGCTGGCCGCTGATCGGCGTGCTCGTGGCGCTGCTGACCCAGCAGGACTCGTCCTGGCGCAAGGATCGCCACAAGATGCGGGCCTACGATCGGGCGAGCTGGGTCTGGGTCGGCCTGTTCTCGCTGCGGCTGGTGGTCCAGCTGCCGCTGTACCTGGCGGGCGCGCTGGTCGCGCTCGGCACCGCGCGCGTGGTGATGGGGATCCCGCTGTTCGTGCTCGGCCTCTGGCTGACCTGGCTGCTGATCCGCGACGTCACCACCCGCACGATCGGCGGGGCCGAGGTTCCGGAGGCCGGGGAGGGCCCTGCGGACGCGCCGGTCCCCGCCCCGTTGCCCGCGGCCCCGGAACCGCCCGCCACGCGCCCGTAGGGCTCGGCTACGGCCGCCCCGCGGAGTCGCCGCTCGCCGCAATCGCGGTTGCACAAGCGAGGAACGGCATCACGGACGGCGACGCGGGCGTGGACATCGTGGGGCGAGGCTAACGGCGCCCTCGACGGATCCCGCCGAAACCCTTCGACATGAACGCCGCCGCCCTTGTTATGGTCCCCCGAGCCGAATCGCCGGAGTCCTAATCCGGCGAGCGGGGGACCCATTCTGTTCTGGTCGCGCTCACGAGAGCGACCTGGGGGCTAATCCACCGTTCGCGGCGGAAGCGCTGCTCTTTCTGCGCTAGCCCGTCAGCTAACCCCGTAGGCCGTTGAAGGAGAACTCTGCTGTGAATCGCCTTGCCTACGGCGCCACGCTGGCGCTGATTCTGACCGCTGTGATCGTCCCGTCCGCCTCCGCGGACGTCGGGGGTGGCACACCCATCACCGGGGTGCCGACCGAGGGGACCGCGGCACCGGCCGCGCCCGCGTCGGAAGCATCGGAAGCCGCGACGCCGGCCGCCGCGGCACCGACGGTCTCGACGACGCGCGCCGTCCCGTTGACCCGCACGCAGACCCGCAGCGTCCAGCGCAAGGTCAACGTCCGGCCCGACGGCAAGATCGGCGCCAAGACGCGCACCGCGATCCGCCGGTACCAGGCGCGTCGTGACCTCACGACGACCGGTCGTCCGAACCTCGAGACGCTGCGCACGATGCGCCTGGCGTTCGCCGCGACGATCGAGCGCCGGATGACCACCAACGCGCACGCCTCGGGTCCGGTCGCCACGTCCGCCGCCCTGAGCACCGCGCTCTCCGCCGTCCAGTCCGCGATCGGCTCGCCGTACCGCAACGGCGGCACCACGACCTCCGGCTTCGACTGCTCGGGCCTGATGGTCTGGGCGTTCGAGAAGGCCGGGGTCAAGCTGCCGCGCACGAGCTTCGAGCAGTACCGGCTCGGCACCACGGTCGCCAAGGACGAGATCCAGGTCGGTGACCTCGTCTTCTTCTCGTCCGCCGGTTCCGGCGCCTCGCACGTCGGTATCGCCACCAGCGCGACCACGGTGATCTCGGCGACCAGCTCCGGCGTGATGGAGCACCAGATCGACGACAGCTACTGGGGTCGGTACTACGTCGGCGCCAAGCGCCTCGCGACGGCCTGACCCCTGGCCCACCCGCCGGCACGACGTCGGCCTGGATCATCCGCTCGGGGGACCTCCCGAGCACCACAGATCGTTTGAACGGCCCCGTCGACCGCTATATGGTCGGCGGGGCCGTCTCTCGTTCCGGGGTACGTGGTCGGCGGGGGCGCTGCTGGTTCCGGGCCCGCCGCTCGTGGCCGGACGCCGTGCGGTCCGCCACGCCTTCTGCGTGGAAGATCGCCTCCACCTGCGATACCCTCGGTGAACGACGTTGACTGACTAGTCAATCTATCCCCGGAGCGTGCCATGACGACCGACCCGACCAGTGCCGAATCCCGCAAGTTCGCCGAAGAGGCGCGCGAGACCGAGTGGAAGCTGCCGAGCTTCGGCAAGGAGCTCTACCTCGGCAACTTCGAGTTCGACCTGATCCATCCGCTTCCGGCGGACGATCCGGAGAAGGCCGCCAAGGGCGAGGTCTTCCTGGCGAAGCTCAAGACGTTCCTCGAGACCGAGGTCGACGCGCTGAAGATCGAGCGCGACGCGAAGATCCCGGACTCCGTCGTCGACGGTCTCAAGGACCTCGGCGCGTTCGGTATGAAGGTGCCGGTCAAGTACGGCGGCCTCGGCCTGTCGCAGGTCGACTACAACCGCGCGCTGGCGATGGTCGGCACGTGGCACGGCTCGCTCGGCGCGCTGCTGTCGGCCCACCAGTCGATTGGCGTCGCCGAGCCGCTGATGCTCTTCGGTTCCGAGGAGCAGAAGCAGAAGTGGCTGCCGAAGGTCGCCAAGGACCACATCTCGGCCTTCCTGCTGACGGAGCCGGACGTCGGGTCCGACCCGGCCCGCGTCCAGGCCGCCGCGATCCCGACGCCCGACGGCAGCGGTTACCGGATCACCGGTCGCAAGCTGTGGGCGACCAACGGCGCGATCGCCGACATCGTCGTGATCATGGCCAAGGTCCCCAAGAGCGAGGGTCGCCGCGGCGGCGTCTCGGCGTTCGTCCTCGAGTACGACTCCGAGGGCGTCAGCGTCGAGCACCGCAACCAGTTCATGGGCCTCAAGGGCATCGAGAACTCGGTCACGCTGCTGGAGGACGTCTTCGTCCCCAAGGAGAACCTGATCGGCAAGGAGGGCCAGGGGCTGAAGATCGCCCTGTCGACCCTCAACACCGGTCGCCTGGCGCTGCCCGCGATCTGCGCCGGCACGGGCAAGTGGGCCACCCGCGTGGCCCGCGAGTTCGCCAGCGAGCGCGTCCAGTGGGGCAAGCCCGTCGGCGAGCACGACCCCGTCGCCCAGAAGGTCGCGTTCATCGCCGCCACGGCGTTCGGCCTGGAGGCGCTGGTCGACGTGACCGGCCGCCTGGCCGACGCGAAGCGCAGCGACATCCGGATCGAGGCCGCCGTCGCCAAGCTCGTCGGCTCCGAGCTCGGCTGGCAGGTCACGGACGAGCTGGTCCAGATCCGCGGCGGTCGCGGCTACGAGACGGCCGAGTCGCTGAAGGCCCGTGGCGAGCGTCCGGTCCCCGTCGAGCGCGCGCTGCGCGACATGCGGATCAACCGGATCTTCGAGGGCTCGACGGAGATCATGCACCTGCAGATCGCCCGAGAGGCGGTCGACCAGCACCTGCAGATCGCCGGTGAGCTGATCGAGGGCGACGGCGGTATCGGCGAGAAGGCCAAGCTCGCCGTCGGTGCCGGCAAGTTCTACGCCAAGTGGTTCCCGCAGCTGACGGTCGGCAAGGGCCACGACCCGCGCTCGTTCGACGAGTTCGGTCCGCTCGCCGCCGACCTGCGGTTCGTCGAGCGCAACTCGCGCAAGCTCGCCCGCCAGACGTTCTACGCGATGGGCAAGTACGGCGCCAAGCTGGAGCAGAAGGGCGCGACGCTCGGCCGGATCGTCGACATCGGGGCCGAGCTGTTCTCGATCGCCGCCGCGGTCGCGTACGCCGAGGCCCAGATCAAGGCCCACCCGGAGCGCCGCAACGAGATCCACGAGCTGGCGTCGCTGTTCAACGCCCAGGCCCGCCGTCGCACGAAGGCCCTGTTCGCAGGCCTGAGCAACAACGACGACGACGAGAACTACGCGCTGGCCCAGAAGGTCCTGAGCGGCCGCTACACGTTCCTCGAGGACGGCATCCCGTACGCCGACGAGGACCAGGCGCTGTTCGGCGGCGACTACCGCCAGCCGCCGGCCGGCGAGTCGAAGGACCCGAAGAAGCCCGCCGCCAAGGCGGAGTCCAAGGGCGAGAGCAAGCCGGAGAAGGCCGCCAAGGCCTGATCGGCCCGGTTCCCTGATACCCACCCCCGGGGTTCCCCGGAGCGTGGGTATCGCAGGGGCGCTGCCCGGCGGTGCCGGGAAGACCCACCCACCGCCCGACAGGACGTGGGGCCGGGCGTGCTCCTCCCGATGTCCCGACGCGGCCCGCTTCCGGCGGGCCGCGTTTGCGATGGTGGGGGCGTGGACGTCACCGCTGATCCGGCGTCGCGGTACGCCGCGGCGCGCCGCGACCCGACCCTGGCCGTGCTCGAGGGCCTCCACGCGCTCAAGCACGCGCTGCGGTTCGGGGCGGACGTGCTCGACGTCGTCGCCGCGGAGGACCATCGGCTCGAGGAGCTGACCGAGCGCCTGGCGCCCGAGCTCGCCCCGCGGATCGAGGCGCTCGTCCGTACGGTGCCCACGTCGGTCTTCGCGACGCTCTGTCCGCGTCCGCCGCAGACCCGGGTCGTGGCGATCGCTCGGCGACCCCAGCACCGTCCCGTGGAGGTGCTCGCCCTGCCCGGCGACGGCCCGGTGATCCTGCTGGAGGACCCGCGGACGATGAGCAACATGGGCGCCTGCGTCCGGGTCGCGGCCGCCGCGCCGAGCGTCGTGGGCGTCCTGACGACGGGGGAGAGCGACCCGTGGAACCCCGCCGCGCTGCGCGGCGCCGCCGGACTGCACTTCGCGCTGCCGGTCGTCCGGGCCACGGGCACCGAGCCGACCGATCGGCCGTTGGTCGCGATCGACCCGGATGGCGATGAGCTCGGCGCGACCGCGATCCCGCCGCGGGCCCTGATCGCCTTCGGCACCGAGCGCTACGGCTTGAGCGACGAGCTGCTGACCCGCGCCGATGTCCGCCTGCGGATCCCGATGCGCCCCGGGGTGTCGAGCCTGAACCTGGCGACGTCGGTCGCCGCGGTGCTGTTCGGGACCGGCCACCGGGGGCACGACACCGCAAGCGGGAGACCTTGATCGGGCGTGACCCCATCAAGGTCTCCCGCTTGCGGGCGGCGGCGGCGTTCGGGGCGGGTGGCCTCTCCCACAGTGCCGAGCGTAAGGGTGCCCTACTCTAGAAAGGTCGTTGCTTTTCCGACCGACGAGGACCCGATGGCCACATCCGCCCGACCCACCCGCCGCACGCTGGAGACCGAAGTGGTCGAGGTCCAGCGCCTGACGCCGCACATGTACCGCGTGGTCCTGACCGGCGACGACCTGGCGGACTTCCCGGTCGGCGAGTACGTCGACCACTACGTCAAGGCGATCCTGCCCGGGCCGGGCGCCACCTACCGCGCCCCGTTCGACGTCGAGCAGGTCAAGGCCGACCACCCGAAGGACCAGTGGCCGCGGGTCCGCAGCTACACCGTGCGGGCGTGGGACGCCGAGCAGCGCCGGCTGACGCTCGACTTCGTCCACCACGGAGACATCGGCGTCGGCGGGCCGTGGGTGGCGGGAGCGCAGCCCGGCGACGTGCTCCAGCTGCTCGGCCCCGGCGGCGGCTACGCGCCGGACCCGAACGTCGCCTGGCACCTGCTGATCGGCGACGAGTGCGTGATCCCGGCGATCGCCGTCGCGCTGGAGCGGATTCCGGCGGGTCGTCCGGTGATCGCCGTGATCGAGATCGAGGACGCCTCCGAGCAGCAGCCGCTGCCGACCGAGGGGGACGCGCAGATCGTCTGGGTCCATCGCTCCGAGAGTCCCGACGACGAGGACCGGCTGCTGCGCGCGGTCGAGGCGCTGGAGCTTCCGGAGGGGACCTACGACGCGTTCCTCCACGGCGAGGCGACCAGCGTGCGACGGATCCGCAAGCACCTGCTGGCCGACCGGAACGTCGACCCCGAGCGGTTCTCGGTCTCGGGCTACTGGAAGCGCAGCCGCGACGACGAGGGCTGGCGGGCCGAGAAGCGGCAGTGGCTGCAGGACGTTGCGGGGGACGTGCCCGACGCCGGCTGACCTCTTACTCGCCCCGCAGCCGCAGCTTGCTCGCGTACTCGCGGAACGCCCCCTCGACGGCCACGGCGTAGCCCGCGTTGCCCGCGGGGGTGGGGTGGATCGACTTGGTGGCCGGCAAGGCGGGGGTGACGCCCGGGGGCGTGGCGGGGTCGATGGCCACGATCCCGTTGATCCACGGCTCGGCGTCCCCGGCGCCGTGGCCGAGGAACGCGTCCACCACCTGGGTCGTCACGGCATGCAGTCCGTGGGCCCGGGCGCTGGCCGCAACCTCGGCGTTGAGCTGGTCGGCCCAGAGATTGGCGAGCTTGCGCTCGGCCAGGTCGACCGTCAGGAGCGTCGGGTCGAGCACCAACGCCTGCTCGGTGAACAGCCGCGGGTAGCCGGCGATCAGCACGTCGGAGTGGGGAGCGACCCGGCGGATCTGCGCGAAGGTCGCGTCGAGCCGCTGGCGAACCTCGCCCTGGATCAGCGCGGTCTCCGTCTCGGCGTCGCCCAGGCAATTGCCCAACACGCAGTCGGTGAATTGCGGGACGAACCGCGCGTCGTTGCCGCCGATGCTGATCGTGATCAGCGACGGTCCGGCGTGGGTCGCCAGGTCGCGCTGCACCAGGTCGAGCTGCGTCCCGCCGAGGTCCGGGAACTGCGGCACGCCGCCCTCGGACGAGAGGCGCACGTCCTGGGTGACCGCCCCGCTGCAGGCGATCAGCTGCGGCTGGGGGACGATCGTACGATCGATCAGCGCGGCCCACATGTCGTTCGAGCGAGCGCACTGCTGGTCGTCGTAGGGCTGGCCGATGCCGGTTCCCGCCGCGTAGGAGTCGCCGAGCGCGTAGAAGCGCTCGTAGGCCGGGAAGCCGGCGGCGCGGGCCTCGACCGGGGACGAGGGTGCCGCGTCACCGCCCGGGTTGGCCGCGACCACCCGGTACTGCAGCCAGCGGCCCGCGAGGTAGGGCGGCGGGACGTCCTCGCGGACCGTCGCGGTGGTCAGCCCCGGGAGGTGCTCGACGCCGCCCGAGACGGCGTCGATCCGCTCGACGCGGTAGCCGGTGGCACCGGGCGTCGGATCCCAGCTGAGCCGCACGCCCTGGTCGCCGCTGGTCGCGATCCCCAGGCCGCTGACCCTCCCCGGCGCGGGAACGACGGGCGCTACGGGTCCGGGCGGCACGGCGGGGCGCGGGATGCGGACGAGGATCGTCGGGCCGGGTCGACCGGTGCGACCTCGGCGTAGGGCGTCGCGGTGGAGCAGGCGAATCCGGTACGCGTGACCGGCCCGCAACCCGATCAGCGTCTTCTTCGTGCCGCGGACGGGCTTGCCGACGCGACGCCACCCCTTCTGCCCGGCGGTCCGGTCCTTGGTCTCGATCACCGTGAACCGCGCGCCGCGGGGTCGCTTCCAGCGGAGGACGACGTTGCGGCCGGTCACGGTGGCGCGCGCCGCGCGAGCTCGCGGGACGCGCGTTCCGCGGCCGAACAGACGGTAGGCGCGCGTCGAGGCCGAAGCATCGGATCGCGCAGCGCGGGACGTCGCCCCGTCGGTTGGCGC
>JBAZOW010000021.1:0-21871 GCA_041648495.1 Patulibacter sp. | reverse complement strand
ACTCATGGCTGCCCGCTCGCTCTGGAACGGCACGATCACCTTCGGCTCGGTCGCGATCCCGGTCAAGCTGTTCACGGCCGCCACGCCCCACACCTTGAAGTTCCGTGAGGTCCGCAAGAGCGACGGGTCCCCGATCGAGCACCAACGAATCGGTGCCGAGAGCGGCGAGGTGATCCCCTTCGCCGAGATCGAGAAGGCCTACGACACCGGCAAGGGCCAGGTCGTGCTCACCAAGGACGAGATCTCCGCCGCCGACGGCTCCCGCCCGAAGGTGATCGCGATCGAGCAGTTCGTCGACGCCGCGCAGATCGACCCGGTCTTCTACGACAAGCCGTACATCGTCGGCGCGCAGGCCGGCGGCGAGCACGCCTACCGGGTGCTGCTGGCCGCGCTGGAGCGCTGCGACCGCGTCGGCATCGGCCGGTTCGTGCTGCGGACCCGCGAGCAGCTCGTCGCGGTCCGCCCGCTGCGTGGGGTGCTCGGCCTGCAGACCATGCGCTACGCCGACGAGCTCGTCGAGAAGGGCGACCTGGAGTTGCCGTCGCTGCGCAAGAAGCCGGCCGAGCGCGAGCTGAAGATGGCCGGCAAGCTCGTCGAGATGCTCTCCGAGCCGTGGGATCCGGAGGAGCACGAGGACGCCTACCGCCAGGCGGTGCTCGAGCTGATCGAGCAGAAGCGCAGCGGCAAGGCGATCGAGCGCCCGAAGCCCAAGCCGGAGCGCGACGACGACCTGGCGGCCGCGCTCGAGGCCAGCCTCGGCGGCGGCAAGAAGAAGCGTCCGGGGTCGCGGGCAGGGACCCCCCGCGGGAAGGTCGGCTCGACGTCCGACGCCAAGAGCGGCTCGGGGACGAAGACGGCGAAGAGCTCCGGAACCGGCTCCACCAAGAGCACCGCCGCGAAGACGACCAAGTCCAAGCCCGCGACCAAGAGTGCTACGGCGAAGAGCACCGCGGCGAAGAAGAAGCCGGCCGCGAAGTCGTCCACGGCCAAGTCCTCCACAGCGAAGCCGAAGGCGAAGGCCTGATGGCGCGCCCGCTCTGGACCGGCTCGCTGAGCTTCGGACTGGTCAACGTGCCGGTCGAGATGGTCTCGGCCGTCCGCGACCGCGACGTCCACTTCCACCAGGTGCGCCAGGACGGCGGCGAGCGGATCGAGCTGCGCCGCGTCGCCGCGGCCGACGGCAAGCGGGTCGCCTGGGAAGAGACCGCCAAGGGCTGGGAGACCGAGGACGGCGAGATGCTCGTCCTGACCGCCGAAGATCTGGCCGACGCCGCCCCCGAGGCGACCGGCACGATCGACATCGAGCAGTTCGTCGAGCTGGACGAGATCGACCCGGTCTTCTTCAAGCACCCCTACTGGCTGCTGCCGACCGGCAAGGGCGCCGGCCCCGCCCGCGCCTACCGCCTATTGGTCGACACGATGGCCGAGGCCGGCAAGGTCGCGGTCGGCACCGTGGTGATGCGCGCCAAGCAGCACCTGGTCGCGCTGCGCGAGCAGGACGGGCTGCTCTCGCTGACGACGATGCACTTCGCCGACGAGATCCGCGACCCCGACGACGTGCCCGCGATCCCCCGCGACGAGGAGTCGGAGCCGGACGACCAGGCGATCGACGACGCGGTCGCGCTGATCGGCGAGCTGACCGACGACTTCGATCCGGAGAGCTTCGAGGACGAGCACCGCAAGCGCCTGCTCGGTCTGATCGACGAGAAGCGCAAGACGGGTGCGGTCACCGTGCCCGAACCCGAACCCGAGCCGAAGCCGCAGAAGGCCCCGGCCGACCTGGTCAAGGCGCTCGAGGAGAGCCTCGAGCGGGCGCGGTCCGGCAGCAGAAGCGGGGTCTGAGACAGCGGCTCCGCGTGCGAGCCCCGACCTGCGAGCATCGGCGCATGCTCGCCGCGCTGTCCGCCGTCGGCCTCGGCCTCGCGCTGTTCGCGCCCACGGCCTCGTCCGGCGCTCCGGTCAGCCCCGACGCCCCACGCTCGGCCGCGACGTCACGCGCCGCGACGACGGTCCCCAAGCCGACGATCGTGCCGCGACCAATCCCGCTCACCGCTCAGCGCAAGCGCGACACCGTCGCCTACGCCCAGCGCCACTACGGCCTGACCACATCGACGATCGTGCCGCGGACGATCGTGCAGCACTGGACGGCGAACGACTCGGTCTCGGCGACCTGGAACACCTTCGCGTCCAACGCCGCCGACCCGGAGCTCGGCGAGCGGCCGGGAACCTGCGCCCAGTTCGTGATCGGTCGCGACGGCACGATCTTCCAGCTCACGCCGATCGCGTTCCTCTGCCGGCACACGGTCGGACTCAACTGGGCGGCGATCGGCATCGAGCACGTCGGCCGCAGCGACGGCCAGGTGCTCGGCACGGCGGTCCAGATGCGCGCCTCGATCCGGCTCACCCGCTGGCTGCGTTGCCGCTCGTCGATCCCGGTCGACAAGGTGATCGGTCACGCCGAGAGCCTGTCGTCGCCGTTCCACCGCGAGCGCGTCCAGCGCCTGCGCAAGCAGACGCACGGCGACTTCCAGCCCGCCGCGATGAAGCGCTACCGCACCCGCCTTCGGGCCGCGGGCGGCTGCTGAGCAGCCTTCCGCTCCCGCGGCGTGGCCGCTTCCCGTCACCCTCCGTGCGAGAGGGCGCTTGCTGCCCGCTTCCGGACCGGCTTTCTATGCGGACGAAGGGACTCGAACCCCCACGGCTTGCGCCACGGGCACCTAAAGCCCGCGTGTCTACCAATTCCACCACGTCCGCAGGGACAAATTCGCGACTACCGGTAGTAAACCCGTGCAATCGGCCTCCTAGAAGTGTAGGCTGCCGAACGGAATGGCGCGTACCACGACGATCGAATGGCCCAACCGCGAGAAGGCGGCCAGCAAGACGATGCGGGCGGTCGTCGTGCTGGTGCTCGGGATCTCGACGGCGATCATGGTGCTGATCACCGTGCTCGGCTGGGAGCTGTTCCAGCAGGCCCGCACGTTCCAGCTGATCTTCGCCGCGATCAACGTGATCTTCATGATCCAGATCGTCCGTTGGAGCCGGGGCGTTCTGCCGATGGCCGCGGGCGTGGCCACGATCATCGGGATCTTCGGCGGCGTCTCGGTCTCGAGCTGGTGGGCGCGTGATTCCGACGGTTACATCGACGCCTCGCTCTCGGGCACCCTCGGCACGCTGACACTGCTGATGGTGGTCGTCCAGGTCCTGGTCATCGTGCTCGCGATCGCCGCGTTCACGCAGAACTGGCAGATCGAGGTGGAGAGTCATCACCACCACGACGAGGACGAGGACTACTCGCGTCGACGGCCCTCGTTCGAGCACGGGTCCGCAACCGCCTGACCCGGCACCGCGGGGACCGTTCGGCCGGACACCACCGGCCGCCCGCGCCCCGTACCATCATTGATCGTTCACCTGCCCGGGTGGCGGAACGGTAGACGCGGCGGACTCAAAATTCGCTTCTGGTGACAGAGTGGGGGTTCGAATCCCCCCCCGGGTACTGACGACGAAAGCCCCGTGAGAGCGGGGCTTTCGCGCTGCTACGGCACCAGGATCATGCTCAGGCCGCGACCGTCACCTGGACCACCGATGACGAAGGCTCCGGGATCGGTAGCCCGTCTTCGCGAAGCACCTCGAGGTGGAAGTCGATCGCCTCGCGGATCTGCGCGACGACATGGTCTCGGCTGTCCCCGGTCGCGAAGACACTCAGGTCCGGGCACATGGCCGACCAGCTTTCGCCAGCGGAAGGACGCTCGACGATGACGGTGTAGGTAGCGCTCATTCGGTCTCCCTCGCTGAGACTATCCATAGACCGCCATGTGGGAAAGATCTTTGCGGAGACGACGTACTCCGAAAGGACTCCCCAGCTCTACGGCACCACGATCGCCTTGAGCGGGTCGACCAGGGCGGTCGGGGCGATCAGGATGCCGGGGTCGACCGGGTGGAAGGCGTCCAGGCGGTGGACCTCGAGGCCGACGGCCTGGGCGATCACCTCGCCGGCGGCGGTGTCCCAGGCCCGCACGCCGTACTCGAAGTAGGCGTCGCTGCGGCCGGCCGCCAGCCAGGCGATGTCGAGCGCGGCGCTGCCGGCCCGGCGGATGTCGCGGACCTGAGGCAGCAGCTCGGCGATGATCGCCGCCTGGGCGCGGCGAACCTCGGCGTCGTATCCGAATCCGGTGGCGACCAGCGCGTGGCCGAGGCCGCCGTCCGGGGCCGCGGCGGGCACCAGCGGCGCGCCGTTGAGCGTGGCGCGACCGTCGGCGGCCCCCGCGAACAGCTCGTCGCGGCTGGGGTCGAAGATCACGCCGACCAGGCCTTCGCAGGCCACGCTGACGCACCACTGCGGGATCCCGTAGAGGTAGTTGACCGTGCCGTCGAGCGGATCGACGATCCAGCGGCGACCGGACGTGCCGATCACGTCGTCGCCCTCCTCACCGACGATCCCGTCCTCGGGCACGCGCTCGGCCAACACCCTGCGGATCGCCTGCTCGGCGGCGATGTCGGCCTCGCTGACCGGGTCGGTCACGCTGCTCTTGGTGTCGATCCGCAGCGCGGCCAGGTCGCCGACCCGGCTGACCAGCTCGTGAGCGGCGGCGCGGGCGGCGGCTTCGGCGACCTCCAGCAGGTGGTCGTAGTCGGTCCGGTCGCTCGACGCGGTCATGCCTGCATCCTCGCGGGTTCGCCACAGCGACGCGGTGACGATCCGGAGACCGGCGGCGATCGACGTCGGTCGCTGGAAGCACGCACCTCGGTCCCTGATAGAACGGGACGATGCTCGCCGCCCTCCGCCCCACCCCGTTCGCATGACCCGGCCCGTGGCGGTCGTCACCGGGGCCAGCAGCGGGATCGGCGCGGCGACGGCCCGTCGGCTCGCGGCCGAGGGCTTCGACGTCGTGATCGGTGCCCGCCGCATCGACCGGCTCGAGGCGATCTCCTCCGAGATCGGCGGCCGCGCGCTGCCGCTCGACGTGACCGACGACGCCTCGGTGGCCGCATTCGTCGACCAGGTCCCGACGTGCAGCGTGCTGGTCAACAACGCCGGCGGCGCGCTCGGCGTCGATCCGGTGGCCGAGGCCGATCTGGACGACTGGCAGACGATGTTCGACGCCAACGTGCTCGGCGTCGCCCGGATGGTCAAGGCGCTGACGCCCAAGCTCGAGGCGTCGGGTGACGGCCGGATCGTCGTGATCGGCTCGATCGCCGGATTCGAGCGCTACCCCGGCGGAGGCGGCTACGTCGCTGCCAAGCACGCCGTCTCGGCGATCACCGAGGTCCTCCGCAAGGAGCTGCTCGGCCGGCCGATTCGGGTCACCGAGATCCAGCCCGGAATGGTCGAGACCGACTTCTCGACCGTCCGCTTCGGGGGCGACACCGACCGCGCCGCGCAGGTCTACGCCGGGATGACGCCGCTGGTCGCCGACGACATCGCCGACGTCGTCTCGTTCGCGGTCACGCGCCCCGCGCACGTCAACATCGACCGCCTGGTGATCCGCCCGCGCGACCAGGCGACCGCCACGATGGTCCATCGCACCACCGACTAGGACGAACCGACCAAGCGGTCTGAATACTAGTCGGGCCTATACTTTCTCGCTATGTCTAATCCTGTGGCGATTCTCGGCGGTACCGGTCAGCTCGGCTTCGGGCTGGCGGTTCGGCTCGGCAAGGCCGGCGTGCCGGTGATCATCGGATCGCGTGACGCCGGTCGCGCGCAGGAAGCCGCCGAGCGCGCCGCCGCGGCCGTCCCGGGCGGGACGTTCAGCGGGGCGGACAACGCCGAGGCGACCGCGTCCGCCGACCGCGTGGTGGTGCTCGCCGTGCCGTTCGCCAGCTCGGCCGGGACCCTGAAGGGGATCAAGGAGAGCCTCCGCGCCGACCAGATCGTGCTCGACGCGACGGTGCCGCTCGCCCCCGCCGTCGGCGGCAAGCCGACCCAGATGCTCGGCATCTGGCAGGGCTCCGCCGCCCAGCAGACCCAGTCGCTGGTCCCCGAGGGCGTGCGCGTCGTGTCCGGCTTGCACACGCTGGCCGGCGACTCGCTGACGAACCTCGACTACGACCTCGACCAGGACACCCTGATCTGCGGGGACCGCAAGGCCGACAAGGCCGTGATCAGCGAGCTGCTCGGCAAGATCGACGGACTCCGCGTCGTCGACGCCGGCCGCCTCGACCAGAGCCGCACGGTCGAGAGCCTGACCGCCCTGCTGATCGGCATGAACATCCGCTTCAAGACCCACTCGGGCCTGCGGATCACGGGTATTGCGTGACGCAGGACGGCGATGAGCCGGTCGCCTCAGCGGTGACCGGACCAGCCCTGCCCGCCGCGCCCGTGGTGGTGCTGGCGGGCGGCACCGGTGGGGCCAAGCTCGCCCGCGGGCTGGCGGACCACCTGGGCGACGACCTCGTGGTGATCGCCAACACCGGGGACGACAGCGAGATCTACGGCGGCTACGTCGCGCCGGACCCGGACCTGGTGACCTTCTGGCTCGCCGACCGGATCGACGAGCGCGGCTGGGGCCTGGCCGACGACACGTTCGTCGTGATGGACGCGCTGCGCGAGCTCGGCGACGAGATCTGGTTCAACCTCGGCGACCGCGACCTGGCGCTCTGCCTCCGCCGCGCCCGCCGCCTGGCCGAGGGCGCGCGGCTGACCGAGACGCTGGCCGAGGCGGCCACCGCCTACGGCGTCCGCGCCCGCGTGATCCCCCCGAGCGACGACCCGATCCGCACCAAGGTCCGGGCCGGCGATCACTGGTGGGACTTCCAGCCGTTCATGATCCAGCGCCGCGGCGAGGGTCCGGTCCAGGACGTCCGCTTCGACGGGGCCACGAGCGCGTCCGCGACGCCCGAGGCGCTGCAGGCCCTGCGCACCGCCCGCGCGATCATCATCGGTCCGTCGAACCCCGTGATCTCGATCGGTCCGATCCTGGCCATCGACGAGATCCGTCAGGCGATCGTCGACGCGAGCGCGCCCGTCGTCGCCGTCGCCCCCTTCGTCCGCGGCGAAGTGATCAAGGGTCCGACCCGCGCGTTCATGGACTGGGTCGGGGTCCCGGCGTCGACCGTGGGGATCGCCACGATCTACGACGGACTGCTCGACGGGATCGTCACCGACGAGGCGGACGCGGTTCCGAGTCTGCCGACCCGTACCATGGAGACGATGTTGAGCGATCCTGCTGCTCGTCACCGGATCGCCGGCGACGTCATCCGTTTCTGTGCCGAGTTGGCGAGCGCGTCCGACGCCGTCCCGGGCGAGGCACCCCTGTGAAGACCTACGCGATCGTGCCGGTCAAGCGGTTCGGTCAGGCGAAGCAGCGACTGTCCGAGGCCCTCCCGGCCCGCTCGCGGATCGCGTTGATGCAGGCGATGGTCACCGACGTGCTGATCGCCCTGCGCCGCGCCACCCTGGTCGACGGCGTGATCGTGGTGACCGGCGAGGAAGCCGCCGAGCAGATCGCGATCAACTACAACGCCGAGGTCCTGCCCGACCCGCGGGACCTCGGGCACAGCGAGGCCGCAGCGCTCGGCGTCCAGTTCGCGATCTCGCGCGGAGCCACCCGCGTGCTGCTGCTGGCCGCGGACTGTCCCGCGATCGACCCGCTCGAGATCGACGGCCTGCTGGCGACGCCGCCCGAGGGCCGTGAGGTCACGATCGTCCCCGACCGCCACGGCACCGGCACCAACGCGCTGCTGCTGACGCCGCCCGACGTGATGGCCGCCGCGTTCGGCGACGGCAGCCGCGCCCGCCACGCCGAGCTGGCCAAGGCCGCCGGCGCCGCCGTCTACGAGGCGGAGCCCGCGACGCTCGTGCTCGACGTCGACACCGGCGACGACCTGGCCGCGTTGCAGACGCGGCTCGACGAGGTTCGCGGCGGGGCGTCGCACACCCGCGGCCTGCTCCCCCGGATCCTCTGACCAGAGCCGTGGCTGCCGCTCCTCGCGCGCTCACCGTCCGGGCGCTCGACGCCCTGCCCGCCGAGATCGCCCCGGGCGACGACCTGGCCGCGATGATCGTCGCGGCCCACGGGGGCACCGCGTTCGCGTCCGACGACGCCGTCGTCGTGTCGCACAAGGTGATCTCGAAGGCCGAGGGCGCGCTGATCGAACTCTCGACCGTCACGCCCTCGGCACGGGCGATCGCGCTCGCCACCGAGCAGGAGAAAGATCCAGCGCTGATCGAGGTGATCCTCGGTCAGACCGCCGAGATCATCCGCGCCGAACGGGGCGTGCTGATCTGCCGCAGCATCCACGGGTTCGTCTCGGCCAACGCCGGCGTCGACCAATCCAACGTTCGCGACGGCTGGTGCGTGACGCTGCCCGTCGATCCCGACGCGTCGGCCCGGCGGTTGCGCGCCGCGCTGCCCGGCCGACCGGCCGTGGTGATCGCCGACAGCTTCGGCCGCGCGTGGCGTCACGGCCAGGCCGAGATCGCGATCGGTGCGGCCGGGCTGACGGTCGCCGACGATCAGCGCGGCGACCTGGACCGCGAGGGTCGCGAGATGCGCGCCACGGTGATCGCGACCGCCGATCACGTGGCGTCGGCCGCCGACCTGGTCCGGCACAAGACCTCCGGCCAGCCCGCGGTGGTCGTCGAGGGCCTCGGAGACGCCGTCACGGCGGACGACGGTCCCGGCGCGCGTGCGCTGGTGCGCGCCGCCGACGAGGACCTGTTCGGCGCCCGCTGAACTCAGACGATCGCGTCGATCCGCAGGTGGCGGGCACCGCGCGGCGTGGTGACGGTGACGACCTCGCCGACCTTGCGGCCCATCACGGCCCCGGCGACCGGCGACTCGATCGAGATCTTGCCGGCGGAGGCGTCGGCCTCGGCCGCGCCGACCAGCGTCCAGGTCTGGGTCTTCTCGGTGTCCTCGTCGATCAGCGTGACCGTCGCGCCGAAGCCGACTTCCTGGTGGTCGGTCGAGACCTCCGTGACCACGGCGTTGCGCCGGCGCTCGGAAAGCGCCGCGATCCGGGTCTCGAGGTGCGCCTGGTCGTCCTTCGCCTGGTGGTACTCGGCGTTCTCCTTCAGATCACCCAGTTCGCGCGCACGCTGAATACGGGCGGCGATGTCGCGACGGGCCGGGCCCTCCAGCTCTTCCAGCTCGGCCTTGAGGGCTTCCAAGCCCTCTGGGGTGATCGACTCGCCTACGGTCTCCATCACGACACCGTAGCGGCATCGGAGCATCGACCTCCGCGACGATGTGTCGATGTCTGGATCGCAGGACCCCAAACGCTCGACCACCCTCAACCGCAGGACCCTCCGCCGACGACGGCCTCTCCCGATCGCCTTCCGGCTCACCGCCCTCGCCGCGAGTGCCGCCCTGCTGGCCGGCTGCGGCGGCTCCGACGACGCCTCACCGTCCTCGACATCGACGGCCACGGCCGCCGCGACGCCCACCACCCTCGACCTGACCCTCGACTTCGCGCCGAACGCGGTCCACAGCGGGCTCTACGTCGCCCAGCAGGACGGGTCGCTCGACGCCGCCGGTCTCGACCTGAAGATCCGCGTGCCCGGCTCCGGTGCCGACGGCGCCAAGCTGCTGGCCGCCGGCCGCACCGACCTGGCGATCATGGACATCCACGACGTCGCGCTCGCGCAGGAGCAGGGTGCCGAGCTGGTCGCCGTCGGCGCGATCGTCCAACGCCCGCTCGCCGCGGTGCTCGCCTCCCGCGGCATCGACCGCCCCCGCGACCTCGAGGGCGAGCGCGTCGGCGTGACCGGCCTGCCGAGCGACGAGGCCGCCCTCGACCAGATCGTGCGCGGCGACGGCGGAGACCCGAAGAAGGTCCGCCGCGTCGAGATCGGCTTCGAGGCCGTCGCCTCGGTGCTGAGCGGCCGGGTCGCCGCCGCGATCGGCTTCTGGAACGCCGAGGGCGTCGCCCTCCAGACCCGCCGCCCGAGCACCTCGGTCTTCCGGCTCGACGAGTTCGGCGCGCCGGTCTACCCCGAGCTGCTGCTGATGTCGACGCCCGAGACGCTCGATGAGCACGGCGACGCGATCGAGCGCCTGACCGGCGCCCTCGCGACCGCCTACCAAGCCGTGGCCACCGAATCCGACGAGCAGGACGCCGCGACGATCGAGGCGCTGACCGCCGGTTCCGGCGACAAGACGATCGACCCGGACACGACTGCGGCGCAGCTGCGCGCCGTCCGCCCCGCCCTGCTGACCGAGGACGGTCGGGCCCTCGCGATCGACCGCGAGCAGATGCGCAAGTGGGCGACCTGGGAAGCCGCGTCCGGGATCACCAAGGATCCGCCGGACGTCGACGCCCTGATCTGGTCCCGCGCCCCGGGCCGCTAGCCCCGAGCGCGACTCCGCCCGGCCCCGCCGGCCGGCACGCCGATCAGTCGGCGAGCAACGCGGTCAACAGGTCTCCGCCCTCGCGCACGAAGCGCGAGCGCGGGACCACCTGATCGAGCCCGGCGTCGAGCGCCGCGGCCCGGACCTCCGGCTCGACGTGCGCGAAGCACGCCAGTACCGGGACCCCGGGAGGACGAGCGTCGGCGAGATCCTCGGCCCGCTCGATCCCGTCGGAGGTCAGGTCGACGACGATCGCGTCGACCGGATCCTCGGCGTCGACCGCGGTCAACGCCTCGAGGTCCTTGGCCAGGACCCCGTCGTAGCCGGCGGCCTGGACGATCTCCACGCCCTGGCTCCCGAACAGCAGATCAGCCGAGAGGACGGCGATGCGCACGTGTGCCTGCTTCCCTTGTCGTGTTCGACCGTCGCGTCAGTGCGCGCGCAGCCGGCGGAACTCCTGGCGGGCGGTCTCTCCGCGCCCCCACATCGGCTCGACCTCGGCGCGTCCGACGCGCACGTCGCGGACGACCAGCTCACCGGCGAGGCCTCCCTCGTCGAGCAGCCGGAGCGCGCTCTGCACGGCGGTCGGGGCCGCCGCGTGCCCGAACCGGTGCGCGACCAGGATCCGCCAGTGCCAGTCGTTCTGCGAGTACGGCTGGGCGTTGCACGTCGTGGTGACGTAGGTGGCGGCTTCGACGTAGCGGTCCTCGTCCTCGATCCGCAGATCGAGCGAGAGGTCCGTCCAGTCGTCGGGAAGCGAGTCGAGGACGCGTTGGAAGGTCTCCTCAAGCGACATCTCCCGTGACTTTACCCGGCCTGGCGGCTTCGTTCCCTACGGACCGGTGAACAACGACCGCTACGGTTGGTCGTGATGGACGAACCGCGCCCGCTGTCCCGGATCGATGTCCCCTCGCCCGCCCCGGCGAAGGACGACGCAGGCGCGTACCGCGCGCTCACGTCGTCCGCGGCCTGGGTCGACCGCTCGGAGTCCGGAAAGCTCGCCCTGACCGGCGACGGAGCGGCCGAGTTCCTCAACGGCCAGGTGACCGCCGACGTGCTTGCGCTGGAGCCCGGGCACGGGACCTACGCGGCGTTGCTGACGTCGAAGGGCAAGATCATCAGCGACCTGCGGATCCTCGCGGTCGAGGACGGCGGCGGGTCCGAGCTGCTGCTGCTCTGCGAGCGCAGCGGCCTGCAGGCGCTGTTCGACCACCTGCGGCGCCACCTGATCGGCTTCGACGCCGAGCTGCACAAGCGGACCGTCCAGCAGACCCTGCACAGCGTGATCGGCCCGCGGATCCCCGCCGCGCTGACGGCCTCGCTCGGCCCAGCCCCGCACGACCACGTCTCCGCCACCCTGGCGGACGTCCCGGTCCGGCTGGTGCGGACCACGCTCGGCGTCGACGTGGTCGCGTCCGCCGAGGACGGGCCGGCGGTCTCCGCGGCGCTGCGCGACGCCGGACTGCCCGAGGTCGACGACGCGGCCGCCGAGATCGTCCGCGTCGAGGCCGGGATCCCGCGTCTGCATCACGACATCGACGACGGCGTGATGCCGGCCGAGGCCGGGATCGTCGAGCAGGCCGTCAGCTTCACCAAGGGGTGCTACGTCGGCCAGGAGACGGTCGCTCGTCTGCACTGGCGCGGCCGGCCGAACCGGCATCTGCGGGGCCTGCAGCTCGACCGAGCCGTGCCCGTCGGCACCGCGCTGTTCGCCGAGGAGCGGCAGGTCGGGAGCGTCACGAGCATCGTGGAATCCCCCGAGCGCGGCCCGATCGCGCTGGCCCTGATCCGCCGCGAGGTCGAGCCGGGAGGGACCGTCGTCGCCCGTCCCGACGAGGGAGCGCCGACGACCGCGCAGGTCGTCGCGCTGCCGTTCGCCGGGACGACGGCGTAGACCCGCAGGGGGCCCGCACCCGACCCGCGGCGAGATCGATGCCGAGTCCGTTCGCGACCTGGGGTAGGGTTGTCGCACGATCGTCGGTGGGACGCCCGCGACGACGTGACCGGGGAGAGGCTTTCGAGGCGATGTACGCGTTGCGCAGGACTATCGGGTTGTTGATGACCGGCACGGCCGCCGTCGGGGTGCTCTCCGCGTGCGGCGCGGTCGACGCGAGCGTCAAGCCGACCGACGCCCGCCCGCCCGCCGACGTCACCGTCCGCGCGGCGATCACCGACGACGGTCTGCACATCTCGCCGACGAAGATCGGCGGCGGTCCGGTCCGGCTGATCTTCTCCAACCAGACGACCCGTCCGGTCCGCGGGATGCTGTCGGGCGGCGAAGCGGACCGGCGCCGGACGCGGCAGCCGATCGCCCCGGGCAGCACCGCCACGATCACCACGATCGTCGCCGAGGGCGGCTACCGCGTGATCGCCGGCAAGGGCACCGAGCGTCAGGCGACCCTGACCGTCGGCCCCGAGCGCGAGAGCTCGGACGGGGACCTCTTCCTGCCCTGAGTCGCGGTCCGTGGCAGCCGCTGACCGGCGGATCTCGCCACCGAGTTCCTCGGTCAGGAAACCAGCCTTGACTCTCGGACCCCGGTAACGACCTCCTTGGTCCCCGACCACCACGGCTCCACGAGTACCTGATCAACGGTCTGGGCCCCGGTATACCAGTCGTTTTGCGGTCCCCCCGAACGGCGGGTAGGCTTCGGCCGATGTCGGTTGATCTTGCCCCCCTGCACAACCCGCGAACCGCCCTCGGCGAGCTGCCCGCGACGATGTCCGCCTGGGCGATTCGCGAGGACCGCCTCGGCGAGCCCAAGGACGCGATTCAGCTCGAAGAGGTCGAGGTCCCGCAGCCGGGCCCGTTCGAGGTCGTTGTCCGCGTGATGGCCGCGGGCGTGAACTTCAACAACGTCTGGGCCGCCCTCGGGCAGCCCGTCTCGGTCTTCAAGTACGGCGACCACCCCGAGTTCGGCCACCACATCGGAGGCTCCGACGCGTCGGGCATCGTCTGGAAGGTCGGCGAGGGCGTCACCCGCTGGAAGGAAGGCGACGAGGTCGTCATCCATTGCAACCAGGCTTCCTACGAGGACGTCGAGGTCCACGGCCTCGACCCGCTGGCCGCACCGTCGCAGCGGATCTGGGCCTACGAGACCACGTGGGGCTCGTTCGCCGAGTTCTGCAAGGTCCAGGCCCAGCAGCTGCTGCCCAAGCCCAAGCACCTGTCGTGGGCGGAGGCGGCCTCGTACGGCCTGACGTACTTCACCGCCTACCGGATGCTGATGGACCGCGCGCAGGTCAAGGCCGGCGACAAGGTCCTGATCTGGGGCGCCGCCGGCGGCCTGGGCGTGTTCGCGATCCAGCTCTGCCAGGCGGCCGGCGCCGAGTGCGTCGGCGTCGTCTCCTCCGACGAGAAGGGCGAGCTCGTCAAGCAGCTCGGCGCCGTCGACTACATCAACCGCAACGACTTCAAGGGCATGATGCGCACCGGCGACGAGACGCCGGAGCAGGAGAAGGAGCGCTTCGGCGTCTCCCGTGCCTTCGCCAAGAAGGTCAAGGAGCTGCTCGGCGACGCGCCCGACATCGTCTTCGAGCACGTCGGCAAGGCGACGTTCCCGACCTCGGTCTTCACCGTCAAGCCGTTCGGCAAGGTCGTGATCTGCGGCGCCACCTCCGGCTACACGCTCGACTTCGACGTCCGCTACCTGTGGATGAAGCAGAAGGAGATCATCGGCTCGCACTTCGCCAACGCGTACCAGTGCATGAAGGCCAACGCCCTGATCGACGAGGGCAAGGTCCGCCCCGTGCTCTGGAAGACGGTCGGCTTCGAGGAGACGGCCAACGTCCACCAGCTGATGCGCGACAACAAGCACTCCGGCAAGATCGCGATCCTCGTCGGCGCGAAGGACGCGGAGGAAGGCCGCACCGACACGTCTTCCGGACGCCCGGGCGCGATTCATGCTGAAGTAGGGGCTTGATATGCCCGGCCTCGCCTATAACCTGCCGTACTACGCCACCGGCCTGCGCGCCGATCAGCTCGCCGAGGCGCTCGACGAGCTGACCCCCGAGCTCTTGCGGCTCGGCGCGCTCGAGGTCCGGCTCTACCGATCGAACGAGGACGCCTACAAGTTCTTCCAGGTGATCCACGTCGCGGACAAGGTGGCGTGGACGAAGATCTGGAACGGCGAGGCGTTCGTGCGCTTCCGCACCGTGTGCAGCCCCTGGTACCAGAAGCCGCTGGCCTACGCCCCGCAGCAGCTGATCTCGCGTGGCGTGGCCCCCGGTGTCACCGACGTGTTCGCGGACGATCCGTTCGCGACGCCGACGCCGATCGACGCGGAGCCCGCGATCTCCTAGATCCGAGCGCCACACGCCCCGGAGCCACGGCTCCGGGGCCGTTGAGAGCGGTACGACGGGCGCTTCGGCGCCCGTCGTCGTTCCCGGGGTGATCGCGCGTCGGTGGCCGCCCCGAGGACCGGCCGCCCCGAGGTCGCGTCAGGCCTGCTCGAGCGGGGCCATCGTCAGGCCCGCGTCCCGCAGCTGCTCCCAGTAGTGCTCGGCCAGCTCCTTGTGGCCGGTCCAGACGATCGCCGCGCCGGTGCGGTGGATCGCATCCGCGATGCCGAGCCCCGCCTCGTACGTCATGCCCGGGATGTACCGCGCAAGGATCGCCGCGACACCCTCGAAGGTGTTGTGGTCGTCGTTGCGCACGATCACGTTCCACGCGCCGCCGAGACCGGTTCCCGGTCCGTCGAGGCGCGTGTGTTCGATGGTCTGACTCACGGCCGTGCAGGGTAGCGCGGATCGACGGGGATCATGCGGTCGACTCGTCGATCGTCGGAGCGGACGAGAGTCCGGCGGGGGCTTCGAGCTCGCCGGCGTCGACCTTCTTCCAGTAGCGGTCGAGGCCGCCCCAGAGGCCTTCGAACGGGCCCGCCGCGTAGTACGTCGGCAGTCCGGCCTCGCCCGCACGCTCCAGGACCCAGGCGCGGATCCACTCGGCCATCTCCATCCCGTCGGCCGACTTGCGGGCCGCCTCGGCGTAGAGGTCGAGCGTCTCGTGGAGCGTCGCCAGCTGGTCCTGGACATCGTCGGTCGTCTGCCCGAAGTGCATGTAGGCCAGTCCGCGGGGCTCCCACGCGGCGACCGTGTCGACCGAGCGGTGCCAGGCGGGGATGTCGATGTCCGGCGGCGGCGTCGGCGGCAGCGCCGGTCCCCCGTCGATCCGGATCCCGGCGACGTCGCCGGTGAACGCGACCCCGCTGGGCCGGTGGAGGTACGAGACGTGGTGCTGGGCGTGTCCGGGCGTGTAGGCGACCTCCCACGGACCCTCGACCTCGCCGCCCTGCAGCACGCGGACGTTCTTCTCGGGGATCGGGATGACCTTGCCCCAGAGCACGTCGAAGTAGTCGCCGAAGACCTTGCGCGCACTGGAGACCAGCCGCGTCGGGTCGATCATGTGGTGGGCGCCGCGCTCGTGGACCCAGACCTCGACGTCCGGAAAGCGCTCGACCAGCGCCCCCGTGCCCCCGGCGTGGTCGAAGTGGATGTGGGTCAGCAGGATCGCGCGCGGCGTGGCGCCGTCGAGCGCGTCGAGCACGCGGTCGATCGTCTGCTCGCAGCCGGGATCGACGATCACGTCGCCCATCAGGTGCGCGCTCATCGACTTCGCCTGTCCCAGGTGCAGCAGGTCGATCGTCTGCGGTTGCAACGTACTCACGGTGTTCAGCCTAGTTCAGGCGCGGCCGGATCGCGATGCAGGACGTGGTCGCGGGCGACCTCGAGCAGGGTCCGCACGTGGTCGTCGTCGAGCGCGTAGTAGACGCTGCGGCCGACCTTGCGGAACCGCACCACGCGAGCGCTGCGCAGCAGCCGCAGACTATGCGAGCAGGCCGTCTCGCTGAGCCCGGTGACCGAGGCGAGCGCCCCGACCCGCAGCTCCCCCGCGCTGTGCAGCGCGAGGATGATCCGCACCCGTCCCGGATCGGCCAGCACCTGGAACGTCTCCGCCAGACGCAGCGCCGCGTCGGGGTCGGGGATCTCGGCCGCGGCCCGGGCGATCCGCGCCGCGTCGTCGGTCGGGTCGACCGGAGCGGCGGCGAGCGGGTCGTCGGTGGGACTGGGCATGCCCCGAGCCTAGCGCCGCCACGCCCCCGCGCCGCCCCCGACGGCAGGATCGTTGCGCGCCGCCGGCCCTGCTGATACCTTCATAGTTGTTCAGATGTTCCTATGAATGGGAGCAGGAACCGTTCTCATGAGCCACGATCATCAGCACGCCGCCGTCTCCGCCGGCGCCCGACACCGCCGACCGCTGGCGATCGCCCTGGTGCTGACCGCGGCGTTCGTGCTCGTCGAATTCGTCGTCGGCTTCTCGATCGGCTCGCTCGCACTGATCTCGGACGCGGGCCACATGCTGACCGACACGGTCGGCCTGGCGATGGCGCTGATCGCGATCACCCTGGCCCAGCGCGCCGCCGGCCCGCAGCAGACCTACGGGCGCTACCGCCTGGAGTCGTTCGCCGCGCTCGGCAACGCGGTCCTGCTGCTCGGCGTCGCGATCTACGTGCTCTACGAGGCCGTAGGCCGGTTCCAGGACCCGTCCGAGGTCCCCGGGCTCGGCCTGATGGTGGTCGCCGCCATCGGTCTCGCGATCAACGTCGTCTCGTTCCTGCTGCTGCGGGCGGGGGCATCCGAGAGCCTCAACCTGCGCGGCGCGTTCCTCGAGGTCGCCGCCGACATGATCGGCTCGGTCGGCGTCCTGCTCGCCGGCGCGGTGACGCTGATCAGCGGCTGGCCGTACGCCGACCCGATCGTCGGTGTGGCGATCGGCCTGTTCGTGGTGCCGCGGGCGCTGCGTCTCGGCCGGGATGCGGTCCGCGTCCTGATGGAAGGCGCTCCGGTGGACGTCGACGTCGCTGCCGTTCGCGCGGCGCTGGTCGAGCTGCCCGGGGTCGACGACGTCCACGACCTGCACGTCTGGACCCTGACGTCCGGGACCGACATCGCCACCGCTCACCTACGGCTGCGCCCCGGCGCCGACGGCGGGGAGGTCGTCGCCGCGGCGACCGCGCTGCTCCGCGACCGGTTCGGACTCGGCCACACCACCGTCCAGGCCGAGGACTCCGGCCACCCCGACTGCGACCCCGTGATCTGAGATGCCGACGACCGCACCCCCGTCCCACGCCGGCCCCCACGACTTCCGCATCAGCGGGATGGACTGCGGCGACTGCGCCAGCCGCATCGAACGCACCGTTGCCCGCCTGCCCGGCGTCACGGCGGTGTCGGTCAGCCTGATCGGCGGCCGGATGTCGGTCGACCTCGACGGGAGGGGCAGCGACGCCGTCGCCGTGCGCGAGCGGGTCACGCAGCTCGGCTTCGGCGTCACCGAAGGCCGGAACGACAACGTGCCCGGGCAACCCGACGCGGCGGAGGATGCAGACCAGCGGCCCGCCGCCCGCCGCGCACTGCAGGCCTGGACCCACGGCAGCGACGGGATCACCGCGATCGCCTCGCTGCTGTTGGTGCTCGCGGTCGTCGCGGACCTGCTGCTCGGTGCATCCCCCGCCCTTACCGTCGCGCTCTACTTGGCGCCGGTCGTGGTCGGTGGCCTGACCATCGCTCGCACGGGCATCGTCGGCAGCTGGGCCAGCCGCAGCCCCGACATGAACCTGCTGATGACGATCGCCGTGGTCGGCGCTGCTGCGATCGGCGCGTGGGCCGAGGCGGCGCTCGTGGTGGTGCTGTTCTCGATCGGCGAGGCGCTCGAACGCCGTGCCGTCGGCCGCGCCCGCCGCGAGCTCGAGAGCCTCGTCTCGCTGACCCCCGACACCGCGCGGGTGCTCGTCTCGCGCACCTGCGACGACGGCTGCGCCCACGAGCAGGAAGAGATCCGACCGGCCCGGGACGTCCGGATCGGCGACCGGATCGTGGCCCTCCCCGGCGACCGCCTGCCGACCGACGGCACGATCGTCGAGGGCCGCTCGTCGCTCGACCAGGCGGCGATCACCGGCGAATCGGTGCCCGTCGACCGTGAGCCCGGCGACGCCGTCTTCGCGGGCACGATCAACGGCGAGGGCCGGCTGGTCGTCGACGTCACGGTCGCCCCCGGCGACACGACGCTCGACCGGATCGGCCGGCTGGTCGCCGAGGCACAGGCGCAGCGCTCCCCCGCCGAGCGATGGGTGACCCGCTTCGCGCAGATCTACACCCCGATCGTGATCGGCCTGGCCGTCGCGGTCGCGGTGATCCCGACCGTCACCGGGCTGCTGAGCTTCGACGACGCCTTCTACGCCGCGCTCGCGCTGCTGATCCTCGCCTGCCCCTGCGCGCTCGTGCTCTCGACGCCGGTGTCGATCGTCTCGGCCCTTGGTCGTGCGTCGGCCGCCGGCGTGCTGGTCAAGGGTGGCGCCCACCTGGAGCGCGCCGCCACGATCCGCACCGTCGCGTTCGACAAGACGGGCACCCTGACCGAGGGGGTGCCGGTCGTCACCCGCGTCGTGCCGTTCGACCTCGCGCCGGACGAGTTGCTGCGGCTCGCGGCGTCCGTCGAGCAGGGCTCCGCGCACCCGCTGGCGACCGCGATCGTCACCGCCGCGCGCGACGCCGACGAGCGACCGCTGCCCGCCATGACCGACGGTCGCGCGCTAACCGGGCTCGGCGCCGTCGGCACCGTCGACGGTCACGTCGTCCGCGTCGGCAGCCCGCGCCTGCTCGCGAACGGCCACGAGCATACGGCGACCGCCGACGACCGCACGGCCGCGGCGGTCGACGAGCTGCGAAAGGCCGGTGCCACCGTCGTGCTCGTCGAGCGCGACGGTCGTGTCGTTGGCGCGCTCGGCCTCGCGGACCAGCCCCGCGCGTCCGCCCGTGAGGCGATCGGCCAGCTCGCGCGGCTCGGGATCCACGGGACGGTGATGCTCACCGGCGACCATCCCGTGACCGCCCGCGCCGTCGCCGCCGAGCTCGGCGTGCGCGACGTCCGAGCCGACCTGCTGCCCGAGGACAAGGCCGCCGCGGTCTCGCAGCTCGGGCGCGGCGTGGCGATGGTCGGCGATGGGGTCAACGACGCCCCCGCGCTGGCCCGAGCCGACATCGGACTGGCGATGGGCAGCGCGGGCAGCGACACCGCGATCGAGGTCGCCGACATCGCCCTGCTCGGCGACGATCCGCGCAAGGTCGCGGGCCTGATCGGCCTGGCCCGCTGGACCCGCGCGGTGGTCCGTCAGAACATCGCCTTCTCGCTCGGCACCAAGCTGATCGCCGCGGTATTCCTCCTGTTCGGGGCACTGCCGCTGTGGGCGGCAGTCGGCGTCGACGTCGGCGCGTCGCTGATCGTGGTCGCGAACGGCCTACGGCTCGTCAACCACCGTCCGCTCGGCGCCGCACGGCGACTGCCGCTGCTCGGCACGTAGCGCTCGCCGCCACCAGTGCGATTCGGCACGCTCCGAACGTGGCGATCCGCATCAACGGTGGACGGCGAGAACCCCGCCGATCGGGGGGCGTCATACAATCCCGCCATGAGCAGCCCTCGTCTTCCGCAGCCGGACCGTCCCTGGCTGATGCGGACCTACGCCGGCCACTCCACGGCGAAGGCGTCCAACGAGCTCTACCGCGGCAACCTGGCCAAGGGCCAGACCGGCCTCTCGGTGGCGTTCGATCTGCCCACGCAGACCGGCTACGACCCCGACGACCAGCTCTCGCGCGGTGAAGTCGGCAAGGTCGGCGTCCCCGTCTCGCACATCGGCGACATGCGGACGCTGATGGACGGCATCCCGCTGAAGACGATGAACACCTCGATGACGATCAACGCGGTCGCCGCGTGGATGCTCTCGATGTACATCGTGGCCGCCGAGGAGCAGAACGCGGACGACGATCCCGAAGCGGTCCAGAAGGCGCTCCAGGGCACGACCCAGAACGACATCATCAAGGAGTTCCTGGCGCGCGGCACGTACGCGTTCCCGCCCGGCCCCTCGATGCGGCTGATCGCGGACATGATCGCCTACACGGTCGAGCACGTCCCGAAGTGGAACCCGATCAACATCTGCAGCTACCACCTGCAGGAGGCGGGCGCGACGCCCGTCCAGGAGATCGCCTACGCGATGTCCAACGCGATCGCGGTGCTCGACGCGGCCGCCGAGAAGGTCGACCCGTCGGTGATGCCGAAGGTCTTCAGCCGGATCAGCTTCTTCGTCAACGCCGGCGTGCGGTTCATCGAGGAGCACGCCAAGCTCCGCGCGATGGGCGTGCTCTGGGAGGAGCTCGGCCGCACCCGCTACGGGATCACCGACGAGAAGGCCCTGCGGTTCCGCTACGGCGTCCAGGTCAACTCGCTCGGCCTGACCGAGGCCCAGCCCGAGAACAACGTCCAGCGGATCGTGCTCGAGGCACTCGCCGTCACGCTCGGTCGCAACGCCCGCGCCCGCGCCCTGCAGCTGCCGGCGTGGAACGAGGCGCTCGGCCTGCCCCGCGCCTGGGACCAGCAGTGGGCGCTGCGGATCCAGCAGATCCTCGCGTTCGAGACCGACCTGCTCGAGTACCCCGACATCTTCGAGGGCTCGGTCGTGATGGAGGGCCTGGTCAACGAGCTGCTCGAGGGCGCGCGGGCCGAGATGGAGGTCGTCCAGGAGCACGGCGGCGCCGTCCAGGCCGTCGACTACATGAAGTCCTCGCTGGTCGAGAGCCACCGCGAGCGGATTCAGCGGATCGAGGCCGGCCAGCAGATCGTCGTCGGGATCAACAAGTACACCGAGACCGAGTCCTCCCCCCTGACCGCGGCGGGCGACGGCGGGATCATGACCGTCGACCACGCCGTCGAGCAGCAGGCCAAGGACGCGATCGCCGAGTGGCGCGCGGGACGCGACCAGATCGCCGTCGACGAGGCGCTGACCCGGCTGGCCGCCGCCGCGGCCGGTGACGACAACATCATGCCCGCGTCGATCGAGGCCGCCCGGGCCGGCGTCACCACCGGCGAGTGGGCGAAGACGCTGCGCGCCGCCTTCGGCGAGTACCGCGGACCGACCGGCGTCGGCGAGGCCGCGGCGACGCTGGAGTCCAGCGACGCGGTCCAGGCGATCCAGAGCGAGGTCGAGCGGGTCTCCGAGGCGATCGGACGCCGGATCAAGATCCTCGTCGGCAAGCCCGGCCTGGACGGCCACTCCAACGGCGCCGAGCAGATCGCCGTGCGCGCCCGCGACGTCGGCATGGACGTGGTCTACGAGGGCATCCGGCTGACGCCCGAGCAGATCACCCACAGTGCCGTCCAGGAGGGCGTCCACGTGATCGGCCTGTCGATCCTCTCGGGCAGCCACCTGGAGCTGATCCCCGCCGTGATCGACGAGCTGCGGGCCAAGGGCGTCGACGTCCCGGTCGTCGTCGGCGGGATCATCCCCGAGGCCGACGTGGCGCCGCTGAAGGCCGCCGGCGTGGCCGGGGTCTACACCCCGAAGGACTTCGACATCTCGGTGATCATGGGCGACATCGTCCGGATCGTCGCCGAGACCAACGGCGTGCTCGACGAGGCCGGCGTGCCGGCCCCGACGGGCGGGACCGTCGAGTAGCGACGGCGCTGTCCCCGCTCGGTCACGCCGGCCGAGCGGGTTACTCGCGGTCGTCCGGCGGCTGTGGCCGCTGGACGGCGC
>JBAZOW010000020.1:0-22660 GCA_041648495.1 Patulibacter sp. | reverse complement strand
CCCCCGGCGTCCGCCGGGTCGCCGACGACCTGCACGCCGAGCTGCGCGGCGCGTTGCTCGAGGCCCGCCCCGTCGCCGCGCTCGAGATCTGGTGCGCGACCCCACACGGTCGCGACGACCTGCCCGCCGCCGAGGCGCTGGTCGCGGTGCTGCCCGCCGGCGATCCCCGGCGCGGTGCCGCCCAGGGCCGGGTCCGCGGGTTGCGGCGGCGACTGGGGTTGTAGGCGCGGCCCCTCCCCGTTCCCGAGCGGTCGAAGTAGCCTCCCTGACGTGTGGGCGATCGTGCATCACGTGCCGTACGACAGCTCGGGGGGCATCGGGACGGCGTTGCGCCGACGCGGGCTTCTCGTTGTCCACCTGCGGCCCTATCTCGGCGACCTCCTCCCCGAAGTAGAGGAGCTCTCCGGCCTGGTCGTCCTCGGGGGCCCGTCGGGGAAGGCCGACGACGACGTCGGGCATCTACGGGCCGAACGCGCGCTCCTGGCCGCCGCCGCGCACGCCGGACTCCCGGTGCTCGGCGTCTGCTTCGGTGCGCAGCTGCTCGCGGTCGCGCTCGGGGGCGCAGTGCGCCGCGCCGCGACCCCCGAAGTCGGGATCGGCGAGGTCCGATTGACCGCCGAGGGCGCCGCCGATCCGATCCTCGGCCCGCTCGGCCCCCGAATCACGGTGCAGCACTGGCACGCCGACGAGTACCGCTTGCCCCCGGAAGCCGTCCGGCTCGCGACGAGCGCGAGCTGTGACGAGCAGGCGTTCCGCTGGCGGACGAAGACCTACGGCGTGCAGTTCCACGTCGAGCTGAACCGCGACCTCGCCGACGTCATTCGCCCCCAGCTCGGCGACGTCGTGCTCGATCCCCGGGGCGTCGAAGCCGCGTCGTCGGCCGGCGCCCGCTTCGCCGATGCGTTCCTCGACACCGGGTCGCGGGACTAGCCGCAATGTAGGAGGTGGCACCTCTCACTTCTCTTCCGGCATGATGTCCGGCGTGACCTCCGTGGATCCCCGCACCCCCGTCATCGTCGGCACCGGCCAGCTGACCCAGCTCCGCGGCACCGGCACCGCCGGTCCGCTCGAGCTGATGACCGCCGCCGCCCGGATGGCGGCCGACGACGCCGGCCCCCACGGCGCCGCGCTGCTCGAGCGCGTGCAGAGCGTCGGGCTGGTCGACATCTTCAGCTGGCCCGTCCCCGACCCGGCCGCGTTGCTGGCCGCCGAGCTGGGGATCGCTCCGCGCGAGACCGTCCGCACGGTGATCGGCGGCAACAGCCCGATCGCCCTGCTCGGCGACGCCGCGTCGCGGATCGCCGCGGGCGAGCTCGACGTCGTGCTGCTCGGCGGCGGCGAGGCGGGCGTCGCCCACCGCGACCAGATGCTGCGCGGGGTCGACCCGGGCTGGCCGTCGCAGCCCGAGGGCACCGCCCCGACCCGCGTGGTCGGCACCGACCGTCCGCCGTCGCACGACGCCGAGTTGGCCGCCGGCCTGCTCGCCCCGGTGCTGGTCTATCCCCTGTTCGAGCACGCGCTGCGCCACGCCGCCGGCCGCAGCAGCGCCGAGCAGCGCGAGTGGATCGCGTCGTGGTGGGCCCGCTACAGCGACGTCTCGGCCGCGCACCCGCAGGGTTGGACCCGTACTCCGCTGACGCCCGAGCAGGTCGCCACGCCGTCCGACACGAACCGCCTGATCGCCGATCCGTACCCGCGGACGATGAACGCCAACATCGCCGTCGACCAGGCCGCAATGCTGCTGGTGACCAGCGCCGGGGCGGCCGAGGCGGCGGGGATCCCCCGCGACCGCTGGGCCTTCGTCCACGCGACCGCGGGCGCCAGCGACCACTGGTTCGTCGGCGAGCGCGACCGGCTCGACCGCTCCCCCGCGATCGCTGCGGCCGGCGATGCGCTGTTCGGGCACACGGCGACGAACGCCGACGACGTCGCCCTGGTCGACCTGTACTCGTGCTTCCCCTGTGCCGTCCAGGTCGGCGCCAACGAGCTGGGGTTCCGGGTCGACGATCCGGCCCGCCCGCTGACCGTCACCGGCGGGCTCGGGTTCTTCGGCGGACCGGCCAACAACTACGTCACGCACTCGATCGCCACCCTGGTCGACCGCGCGCGCGAGCAGCCGAGCGCGCTGGCGCTGGCGAGTGCGGTCGGCTGGTACCTGACCAAGCACGGCCTGGCGCTGCTGTCGGCGACGCCGCCGGAGCGGCCGTTCGCCCACCAAGACGTCCAGGCGGCGGTCGACGCCCGGCCGAAGCGGACGATCGAGACCGCCGCCAGCGGTCGCCGCACGATCGAGAGCTTCACCGTCGCCTACGACCGCGAGGGCCTCGGCACCGTCGGCATCGTGGCCGCCCGCGACGACGCCGATGGCCGCGCGTTCGGGCGCACCGAGGACCGCGCGACGATCGACCGCCTGCTCGCCGCCGACCGGATCGGCGATCCGGTCGAGCTCGACGGCGCGGGTGGGTTCGGGCTCTAAGACGTCGCCCAAGACCCGCAGGCTCACCCCCGCCCCGGCCGGCGCGCCCGAGCCGGGCGGGTCGGGCGCGGCCGGCACTCACCGCCACCGCCCAAGAAACCGGGCGGGTCGGTCGCATCCAGGGCCATCCGGCCCCCGCCGCAAATCGGGCGGGTCGGTCGCCACACGCCGCGACAACGGCCGCCGTTCCCCACGGCGGGCACGTCTCGCTTACGCCATTTTGTCCATATCGGATACAAAACTAGGCATCGTCTCGGCCGAATGGCAAAGATTCCCCCTTCATCGGGAGTGATTGGATACGTTCCGCGAGAAGCGCTGGGAACGGCCCGGCGCCGCACGGGGAGGGTGAGATGAAGCGCATCGGTATGCCGATCGCCGGGGTCGTCGCTGTTCTGGGCCTGGCGGCGTGTGGGTCCGGGCAGAGCACGGGCTCGAACGACGGCGACGACACCAAGGCCAAGGCGGGCGACCCGATCACGCTCGGGTTCGCGATCGGCGAGACCGGGTTCATGGGTCCCTACGACCTACCCGCTCGAGCCGCAGCCCAGATGGCTGTCAACGACGTCAACGCCAAGGGCGGCGTGAAGGGGCGCAAGTTCCGGATCGTGTCCGAGAACATGAAGTCGAAGCCGGAGCTCTCCGGCAACGCCGCGACGGCGGTGCTCGGCAAGGGCGCCGACGTCGTCGTCACCGCCTGCGACTTCGACCAGGGCTCTCCGGCCGCGATCGTCGCCCAGGGCGCGGACAAGCTCGCCTTCTCGACCTGCGCCGCGTCGACCTCGTTCGGACCGGCCGGAATCGGTCCGCTCGCCTTCACGATGGCGACCGCCGCCCCGGTCGAGGGCGCGGCGATGGCGGAGTGGGCCTACCAGCGCAAGCTCACGACGGCCTACCTGCTGCTCGACAACACGATCGACTTCACCAAGCAGAGCGCCGCCGGCTTCAAGGCCCGCTTCGCGAAGATCGGCGGCGACCTCGTCGGCAGCGACACCTTCAAGCAGGGCGACCAGTCGCTGGCCGCCCAGATCACCAAGATCAAGCAGCTGCCGAAGCCGCCCGCCGCGATCTACCTCGCCTCGTACATGCCGACCCAGGCGAGTGCGATCAAGCAGCTGCGCGCCGCGGGCCTCGACATGCCGATCCTCGGCGACGAGGACCTGGACGGCAACTACTGGAAGGACGCGGTGCCGAACGTCGGCAACGTGTTCTTCGCCACCTACGCATCGATCTACGGCGACGATCCCGACCCCGCCGTCAACAAGCTGGTCGACCGCTACGTCGCCGCCGAAGGCAAGCGCCCCGACACGGCCGCCTTCCTGACCGGGTACGCGATGGTCCAGGCGCTCACCAAGGCGATCGAGGGAACCGACGGATCGACCGACGGCAAGGCGCTCGGCGCCGAGCTCGAGACGTTCCGCGAGCAGCCGTTCGTGCTGCCGACGACGTTCACCGACAAGTGGCACATCAGCTTCGCCCGGACCCTCCGGATCCAGCAGATCGAGAAGGGCAAGACGAGCTTCCTCGCCGAGGCCAACCCGAAGGACGTCCCGGCCCCGTAGGGCGGGACGGGAGCCGCACGCTCATGACCATCGTCGATCGCCACCCGCCGTCCGGGACCCCGGCGACCGGTGGCCCCCACGGGGCCGCCGCCGGAAGCCTCGACGCCTCCGGACTGGTCGTCCGGTTCGAGGGCATCGTGGCGATCGACGGGATCGACTGCGCGTTCGAGCCCGCCACGATCGTCGGCCTGATCGGCCCCAACGGTGCCGGCAAGACGACGCTCGTCAACGTCCTGACCGGGTTCCAGCGCCCGACCGAGGGCACCGTTCGGCTCGACGGCGTCGAGATCACCCGACAGTCGCCGGAGCGACGCGCCCGGGCCGGGGTCGTGCGGACCTTCCAGGGCGCACGGCTGTTCTCCGACCTCGACGTGATCGAGAACGTCGAGGTCTCGGGGGTCGGTGTCGGCCTCGGCCGTCGGGCCGCCCGCGCCCGCGCGGTCGAAGCGCTCGACGCTCTCGGGATCGGGCACCTCGGCCGACGTCGCGCCGCCGACCTCAGCACCGGCCAGGAGCGCCGGCTGCAGGTCGCCCGGGCGCTGGCGATGCGGCCGCGGTTCCTGTTCCTCGACGAGCCCGCGGCCGGGCTCAACGAGCACGAGACCGACGAGCTGGTGGCGGCGATCACCGCGTTGCCGAGCACGATCGGCTGCGGCGTGGTGCTGATCGAGCACGACGTCCAGATGGTGATGAGCCTCTGCGCGCGGCTGGTGGTCCTCGACCAGGGCGCGGTGCTCGCGGTCGGGACCCCGGCCGAGATCCGTGCCGACCAACGCGTCGTCGATGCCTACCTGGGGAGTTGAGTCGTGCTCGAGCTCGACCAGATAACGATCAGCTACGGACGGACGGCGGTGGTCACCGGACTCTCGTTGACCGTCCCCCAGGGTGAGGCCGTGAGCCTGATCGGCCCCAACGGCGCCGGCAAGACGTCGACCCTGGCGGCGATCGTCGGTCTCCGCCAGATCACCGCCGGCTCGGTCCGCTTCGACGGCGAGGAGATCACCGGCCGCGCGCCCGAGCTGCTCGTCCGGCAGGGCCTCGCCCTGGTGCCGGAGCGACGCCAGATCTTCACCACCCTGACCGTCCGCGAGAACCTGCGGCTGGCCACGGCCGACCTCGACCGCGTCGCCGCCGCCGAGGCACTGGAGCGCGAGATGGAGCGGTTCCCGGCCCTTCGCGGCCGGCTCGAGCATCCGGCCGGCGGGCTCTCCGGCGGCCAGCAGCAGCAGCTGGCGATCTCCCGGGCGCTGATGTGCCGACCGCGCCTGCTGCTGCTGGACGAGCCCTCCCTCGGGCTCGCTCCGAAGATCGTCGACGAGGTCTTCGCCACGCTCGATCAGCTGCGCGCGTCGGGCGTCACGATCCTGCTCGTCGAGCAGAACGCGCTCCGCGCCGTCCGCTTCGCCGACCGCGCCTACGTCCTCAACGCCGGCCGGGTCGTGCTCGAGGGCACCAGCGCCGAGCTCGCCGACACCGACCTCCTCACCAACAGCTACCTCGGCGTCGCCCCGACGTCGATCGGCGGGAAGGACGCATGACCAGCATCGTCCAGCACCTCGTCGATGCGGCCAGCCTGGGAGCGCTCTACGCGGTCCTGGCCATCGGCATCGCTCTGATGTTCGGGATCATGAACCTGATGAACCTCGCCTACGGCGAGCTCATCATGATCGGCGGCTACAGCCTCTACGCGCTCAACGGCGAGCCGTGGCCACTGCAGCTGCTCGGCTGCGTCGTGATCACGATCGTGGCCGCGCTGCTGATGGAGCGGCTGGCGTTCCGGCCCTTCCGCGGAGCCTCGGCCCCGGTCCTGCTGGTGACGTCGTTCGCGCTCAGCTTCGCGCTCCAGGCGATCGCGACGGTGGCCTTCACGTCGCGGGCCAAGGGCGTCTCGCTGCCCGGCTTCCTGGACTCCTCGATCACCGTCGGGTCGGTCTCGTTCTCCAGCCTCAACGTCGTCAGCGTCGTTGCCGCGCTGGTGCTCGTCACCGGCCTGGCGACCGGCCTCCGCCGCTCGATGATCGGCGTCCAGATGCGGGCCGCGGCCGAGAGCTTCGCTACCGCGCGGCTGGTCGGCGTGCGGGCGGACAAGGTGATCGCGGCAGCCTTCGGCATCAGCGGCCTGTTCGCCGGCGTCGCCGCGATCCTCGTCGTCGCCCAGAGCGGCACGGTCACGCCGACGATCGGCGTCGCGCCGGTCCTGGTCGCGTTCGTGGCCACGATCGTCGGTGGGCTCGGAAGCCTCTGGGGAGCGGCGTGGGGCGGCTTCGGCCTCGGGGCGCTGACCGTGCTGCTGCAGGTGGTGCTCCCGACCGAGCTCGCGCCCTACCGCGACGCCTTCCTCTACGCCGGGGTGATCTTCGTGCTGCTCGTCCGCCCCCAGGGTCTGATCGTCCTCCGCGCCCGACTGGAGCGTGTCTGATGCGTGGCTTCCTCGAACGTGCCTGGCCGCTGCTCGGCCTCTGGCTGTTGCTGGTCGTCGTCGCGACGATCGGCGCCAACGCGTCCCTGGTGATCCAGCGCGACACGATCGAGATCCTCGTCAACGTCGTGCTGGTCGTCGGGCTCTACTCCTTCGTCGGGACCTCCGGCGTCCTCTCCTTCGGGCAGATGAGCTTCATGGCGATCGGCGCCTACGTCGGTGCGCTGCTGACGATCCCGAGCGTCCAGAAGGCCTCCCTGCTGCCCGACCTTCCCGGTTGGCTGCAGGCGATCGAGCTGGGCCCGCTTCCGGGAGCGCTGCTCGCCGGGCTGGTGACCGTCGTGTTCGCGGCGATCATCGTGTTCCCGATCGTGCGGCTCTCCGGCCTCGCCGCCTCGCTGGTGATGTTCGCCGTGCTGGTGATCGTGTTCCAGGTCGCCTCGAACTGGACCGCCGTGACCCGCGGCAGCCAGACGATGATCGGCGTGCCGACCAACACCACGATCGTCACCGCCCTGGCGTGGGCGATCGCGGTGATCGGCCTGGTCTACGCCTACCAGCGATCGGCCTCGGGGCTGCGGCTGCGGGCGTCCCGCGAGGACGACTTCGCGGCCCGCGCGGCCGGGGTCTCGATCGCCCGCGAACGGGCGATCGCGTTCCTGCTGAGCGCGTTCGTGACCGGGATCGGAGGCTTCCTCTACGCCCAGTTCCAGGGAGCGTTCACCCCGTCGGCGTTCTACCTCCACATCACCTTCCTGACGATCGCGATGCTCGTCTTCGGCGGCCAGAAGAGCCTCGCCGGCGCGGTGATCGGCGCGATCGCGATCTCGATCCTGAGCTTGCTGTTCAACGTGGCCGAAGACGGCTTCCAGGCCGGCCCGATCGACTTCCCCGGCCGCGACGGGCTCGCCGCCGCCGGGCTCGCCATCTGCATCCTCGCGGTGCTCGCCCGTCGTCGCGACGGGCTCATGCGCGGTCGCGAGCTGGAGTGGCCCGGCCGCTGGATCGAGCGGCGCCGCGCGGCCCGCCTCAACGACCCCGAAACCGACCGGAGCTGACCCCGTGGTTCCCGACATCCTGATGGTCAAGATCACCTGCGACGTCGGCGGGACGTTCACCGACGTCGTCGTCTCCGACACGAACGGCCGCCTTGCGCTGGGCAAGTCGCTGACGACCCCGCAGCGGCTCGCCGACGGCCTGCTCTCGGCGATCGACAACGCCGCCCAGCAGTTGGACCTCGACGGTTCCGGGCTGCTCGCTCGCTGCGACCTGTTCGTGTTCTCGACGACCCGCGCGACCAACGCGATCCTCGAAGGCAAGACCGCACGAACCGCGCTGCTGGTGACCGAGGGCTTCCCCGACGTGCTGGTCCGGCGCGAGGGCGGGTCGATGCACCCGTACGACTTCAGCCAGCCGTATCCGGAGCCGTACGTGCCGCGGGAGCTGACCTTCGAGATCCGCGAGCGGGTCGCGGCCGACGGCGAGACCGTCCGGCCGCTCGACGAGGACCACGCCCGCGCGGTCCTGCGCGGGATGGTCCCCCACGGCGTCGAGGCGGTCGCGGTCTGCCTGCTCTGGTCGACGGTCGACGGGGCTCACGAGCGTCGGCTCGGCGAGCTGCTCGCGGAGGAGCTGCCCGGCGTGCCGTTCACGCTCTCGCACCAGCTCAACCCGATCCTGCGCGAGTACCGGCGGGCCTCCGGCGCCGCGATCGACGCCTCGCTCAAGCGGCTGCTGCCCGGCCACCTGACCGAGGTCGACGAGGGGCTGCGCGCGTCCGGGTTCACCGGCGAGCTGCTGGCCGCGACCTCGGTCGGCGGCGTCCTGCCGATGGCGGAGCTGGCGGCCAAGCCCGTGCTCGCCGCCAAGTCGGGGCCCTCGCTGGCCCCGGTCGCCGGACGCTTGTTCGTCGACGAGCTCGACCGCTCCGACATCATCGTCTGCGACACCGGCGGCACCAGCTTCGACGTCTCGCTGATTCGCGCCGGCGACATCGTGACGACCCGCGAGACCTGGCTGGGCGGCACCTTCACCGGCCACCTGACCGGGCTCTCGTCGGTCGACGTACGCTCGATCGGCGCCGGCGGCGGCTCCGTCGCGTGGGTCGACGCGGGCGGTCTCCTGCGGGTTGGTCCCGAGAGCGCCGGAGCCGACCCCGGACCGGCGTGCTACGGCAACGGCGGGCACCGGCCGACGGTCACCGACGCGGCGTTGCTGCTCGGCTACCTCGACCCGGAGCGCTTCCTCGGCGGCCGGATGCAGCTCGACGCGGCCGCCGCCGAACGGGTCCTGAGCGACCTCGCGGAGGAGCTCGGCAGCACGCCGGTGGCGGCCGCCGAAGCGGTGATGACGATCGCCAACCAGCATATGGTCGACGCGATCAAGGCGATCACGATCGACCAGGGAATCGACCCCCGGGCGTCCGGGATCGTCGCCGGGGGCGGCGCGGCCGGACTCGGGATCGCCGCGATCGCCGATGCGCTCGACTGCGACCGTGTCGTGATGCCGCGGGCCGCCGGAGCGCTGAGCGCGTTCGGCGGGCAGTACAGCGACATCCTGGTCGAGGAGGGCCGTACCGTCCTCTGCGACAGTGCCGACGGGGACTTCACGGCGGCCGACGCGGCGTTCGCGGAGATCGACGCCGTGCTCGCGACGAGCGGGGCGACGCTGCGCGACGCCGGCGTCGTCGACCAGCGGATCGAGCGCTCGGTCGAAGCGCGCTACGCCCACCAGGCGTGGACGTTGCCGGTACCGCTGCCGTTCAGCCGCTTCGCGGGCCCGGAACAGGTCACGATCCTGGCCAACGCCTTCCACGCGACCCACGAGCGGGTCTTCGCCGTCTCCGACAGCAGCCAGCGGGTCGAGGTCGTGCACTGCGTCGGACGCCTGCGGGCCGCGCCGGCCAAGCCGCCGCGGACGGCCGGGGCTCCGGCCGACGAACCGCCCACGGCGAGCGCCCGTCGCACCGTGACGTTCCCCGGGGCGGGCGCGCACGAGGCGAGCATCTGGACCGGCGGCGGACTCGGTCCCGGAGCCGCAATCGACGGGCCGGCGCTGGTCGTCGAGCCCACCACCACGATCGTCGTGCCTCCCGGGTGGTCCATCCGGGTGACGGCGATCGGCGACTACCTGCTGGAGCGCGCATGACCTCCGAAACCGGATTCGATCCCGTCCTCGCGGCGGTCCTGGCCAATCGCTTCGAGACGATCGTGCGCGAGATGACCAACACGCTGTTCCGGGCGGGACGGTCCTCCGTGCTGAACATGGCACGCGACTTCTCGTGCTGCGTGGTGACGGCGGACGACGAGCTGCTGGCCGCCGCCGAGGGGCTCCAGGTCCACGTGCTCGGTGCCGGGCTCCAGACCACGTCGATGCGCGAGCTGCACCCCGACATGGCGCCGGGCGACGCGTACCTCCACAACGACCCGTACCTCGGCAACACGCACACCGCCGACCACACGTTGCTGGTCCCCGTCTACGCCGGCGGCGAGCACGTCTTCACCGTCTCGGCCAAGGCCCACCAGGCCGACTGCGGCAACGCCCAGCCGACGACCTACGTCCCGTTCGCCCGCGACCTCTACGAGGAGGGCGGGCTGTCGTTCCCGTGCGTGCGGATCCAGCGCGACTACGAGGACGTCGCCGACATCGTGCGGATGTGCGAGCGGCGGATCCGGGTTCCGGACGTCTGGTACGGCGACTACCTCGCCTCCCTCGGGGCGGTCCGCATCGGCGAACGGCGGATCGGCGAGCTGGTCGAGCAGTACGGGATCGAGACCCTGCGCGCGTTCCAGGTCTGGTGGCTGGACTACTCCGAACGGCGGATGCAGCGCGCGATCGCCGAGCTGCCCGCCGCCCGGCTGCAGGCCGCGTCGACCCACGACGAGCTTCCGGGCCTGCCCGACGGCGTCGAGGTCCGGGTCGGCGTCGAGGTCGATCCCGAGGCCGGGCGGGTCGAGGTCGACCTGCGCGACAACATCGACTGCGTCCCGGCCGGGATCAACCTCTCCCAGAGCTGTGCGATGGCCGGCGCGATCATCGCCGTCTTCAACTGCCTCCCGGCCGACGTCCCCCGCAACGCGGGCAGCTTCCGGCGGATCGAGATCCTGATCCGCGACGGCTCGATCACGGGCGGCCTACGCCATCCGTTCTCCGCCTCGATGGCGACGACGAACATCACCAACCGCCTGATCAACGCGGTCCAGGTCGCCTTCTCCCAGCTCGGCGAAGGACACGGGCTGGCGGAGGGCGGAGGAGCGCTCGGCGTCGGCTGGGGCGTCTACTCCGGGACCGACGCCCGCAGCGGCCGGCCGTACATCAACCAGGCCGTGATGGGCAACAACGGCGGCCCCGGCGGCCCCTACGCCGACGGCTGGGTCACCTACGCGATGCCGGACTGCGCCAAGACGGTCTACATCGACTCGGTCGAGGTGATCGAGCAGAAGTACCCGCTGCAGTTCCGCTCGGTCCGGTTGCTCGAGGACTCCGGCGGGGCCGGTCGCCACCGCGGCGGCCCGGCGAGCGAGGTCGTCTACGGACCCGTCGGCGCGCCGATGGAGGTCTTCTGGGCGGCCGACTTCTCGCAACGTCCGCCCGCGGGCGTTCACGGCGGAGGCTCGGGGGCGGCGGCCTCGGCGGCCAAGCTCGAGGCCGACGGGAGCCGCACCGCGCTGACTGCGATGGGCGGGATAGAGCTGGTCCCCGGGGAGTGGATCGTCGGCGTCGAGAGCGGCGGCGGTGGCTACGGCGACCCGCTGGCCCGCGACCCGACCGCGGTCCTCCACGACGTCCGCGAGGGCTGGGTCTCGGCCCGCGCGGCCGACGAGATCTACGGCGTGGTCCTGACCGGCGACCGGACGACGGCCGATCTGACGATCGACGTGGCCGCGACCGAACGGCGGCGCGACCGCGCATGAACAGCTTGCACACGACAGGAGCGACGATGTCCCCCCTCCCGACCGGCCGACGCGCATGAAGGCCCCGTACGTCGACGAGCCCACCGGGCCCGCTGCGGAGCGCTACCTCGCGGCCACCCCGAGCTCGAGGGCCCTGAGCACCGAGGCGCGTCGGGTCATGCCCGGCGGCAGCACCCGTGCCTACGGCTTCTTCAAGCCCTACCCGGTGGTCTTCGACCACGGCGCCGGTCCGTACCTCTGGGACCTCGACGGTCGCCGCTACGTCGATTTCACCTACAACGGGCTCAGCCTGATCCACGGCCACGCCTACGCCCCCGTGCAGGAGGCGCTGTTCGACGCGATCCCGCGCGGCACGGCGTGGGTCGGACCCTCGCGGAGCCAGGTCGACTACGCGTCGATGCTCTGCGAGCGAATCCCGACGGCCGAGCGCGTGCGGTTCACGAACACGGGCACGGAGGCGACGATGCTCGCCACCAAGCTCGCGCGCCGCGCGACCGGTCGGCCGCTGATCCTCAAGTCCTACGGCGCGTACCACGGGTCCTACGACGACCTCGAGGCCGGGCTCTACGGGATCGGCAACCTGCCGGGCCGGACGGTCCTCGGACGGTTCGGCGACATCGAGTCGTTCGAGCAGGCGTTCGCCGAGTACGGCGAGCAGATCGCGGCCGTGATCATCGAGCCGGTGCTGCTGACGTTCCGCGTCGCGGCTCCGCCCCCGGGCTTCCTGCCGGCGCTGGTCGACCTCGCCCGCCGTCACGGCGCGCTGGTGATCGTCGACGACTGCCTGATGTTCCGGCTCGCCCCCGGCGGCTCGGCCCAGAAGTACAACTTCGAGCCCGACCTGACCTGCCTCGGCAAGTTCATCGGGGGCGGCGTGCCGATGGGCGTGGTCGCCGGCAGCGAGGAGGTCCTGGGCCTGCTCGACTCGCGCCGCGAGGGCAGCGTCTACCACGGGGGCTCGTTCAACGGCAACCCGCTGGCCTGCACCGCCGGCCTGATCGCGCTCGAGCACCTGACCGCGCAGCGGATCGCGGACATGGACCGGCGGGCCGAGCAGCTGCGGACGAGCTTGCGCGAGCGCGCCACGGCGGCGGGCCTGCCGGTCGAGGTCACCGGCGAGGGCTCGGTGCTGGGCAGCTACGTGCTCGGTCCCGACGGCGAGCCGGATCGCGAGACCGGTGCCTACCTGCACCTGGCCGCGATCGACCGGGGCGTCTTCTTCGGTCCCGACGGCGAGATGGCGCTTTGCACCCGGCTCGACGACGAGGCGCTCGAGTTCACGATCGAGGCGATGACGGGCGCGATCGAGGAGACGGCCGAGTGGGCCGCCGCGTCCGTGAGGTAAACAGACGGTGATGAGCGAGAACGACGAGACGAAGCCGGATCGCAACGCCGCCAAGCTGCCGCTGGCGGCGACGGTGGCCCGCGGACTGCGGGCCGCGATCGTGACCGGCCGGCTGAAGCCGGGCGATCGGATCAAGCAGGACGTCGTCGCCGAGGAGTACGGCGTCAGTCGCTCGCCCGTGCGTGAAGCGTTCCGCGAGCTCGCCAGCGAGGGGTTCGTCGAGCTCGAACGCGACGTCGGGGCGCGCGTGACCCGCGTGACCCGGCGCTCGCTCGAGCAGCTGTACCTCGCCCGGGAGGCGCTCGAGCCGCTGCTGATCGCCGAGACCGCGATCCAGATCACCGACGACGAGCTGGCGGAGGCGCGGGCGATCGACGAGCGCGCGCGGGAGCACGGCGTCGCCGGCGAGTTCGCCGACTACCTGCGGCTCGACGGCGAGCTGCACCTGCTGCTGCTGCGCAGCTCGCGGATGGAGCTGCTGTACGAGATCGCCTCGAGCCTCTGGCAGCGGACCGCACCGCACCGGCTCGCCTACATCCGGCAGCCCCGGCTCGAGCTGGCGATGGCCGAGCACCAGATGATCCTCGACGCCATCGCCCGCCGCGCCCCCGAGGACGCGGCCGACCTCTACCGGGTTCACACCCGCCACACCCGCCTCGCCCTCTCCCGGGGCGACGGCGAACGCGAAGACACGGAGACCTGAGCATGTCGCACGTCCGCATCCCATCCCATTTCGGTGCCTTCAGCGAGCTGGTGGTGATCCCCGTCGGGGGTGGCTCGCTGATCCAGATCTCCGGCCAGGTCGGCTTCGACACGACCGGCAAGGCGATCGTCACCGGCGGCGTGGGCGCCGAGACCCGGGTGATCTTCGACCAGATCGAGGCGTTGCTCGGGCAGGTCGGAGCGGGCCTCGAGCACGTGGTCAAGCTGAACGCGTTCCTGACCGACCTGACGAGCTACGGCGCGTTCAGCGCCGTCCGGGCCGAGCGCTTCCCGACCGACCATCCCGCCAGCGCGGCGGTCGGCGTGTCCGATCTGCTGCTCGGCGCCTCCGTCGAGGTCGACGGCGTCGCCTTCCTGCCCGAGGCCGGGTGACCGCGGTGCGCTACGTGGGCGACGCGGCGACGTCCGCGAGCGCGACGATCCCGCGGGTCCTGGCCGAGCGGGCCGAGCTCTCGCCCGACGCGCGGTTCGTCTCGTGCGACGGCCAGGCGATCACGTTCGCCGAAGCGCTGCTGCGGGCCCGCCAGGCCGCGGCCGCGCTGGCGGACGCAGGCGTTCGGGCCGGCGACAAGCTCGCGGTGATGCTGCCCAACGGCCTCGAGTTCCTCGATCTCTGGTTCGGCTCGGCGCTGCTCGGGGCGGTCCTGGTTCCGGTCAACACCGGGCTGGTCGGCGAGGGGCTGGCGCACGTCCTGCGGCACAGCGAGAGCACGCTGCTGGTCGCGGACGGGACGCTGGCCGCGGCCTGCGACGCGGCGCTCGGGAACGACGGGCCCCCGCTCCGGCGGTTCGCACTCTCCGTCGCGGATCGCCCGGCGGCCTCCGGACAGGGGTCGGCGACGATCGGCGGCGGCTCGGGAGTCACATCGGCACCGGACGCTGCGGGATGGGGCGACGGGCGGGCCTGGCTCGCGGGCGCCTACGCGCCGGCTCCGGAGGCGACGGTCCGGCCCGACGGCTTGGCGTCGATCCTCTACACCTCGGGCACGACGGGGCGGGCGAAGGGCGTGATGAACGGCCACCAGGCGTTCGTCACGACCGGGCTCGGATTCGCTCGCGAGATGGTCCGGATGCGGGACGACGACGTCCTCTACACCTCGCTCCCGCTGTTCCACGTCAACGCCCAGATGCTGTCGACGATGGGCGCGCTCGTCTCAGGTCGCCCGCTCGTCCTGGCCCGCCGCTTCAGCGCCTCGAGCTTCCTCGACGACGTCCGCCGCGAGCGCGCGACGATCTTCAACTACATCGGCGCGATGCTGACGATGATCGCCAAGCAGCCGGCCCGCGCGGACGATCACGAGAGCGCGTTGCGGCTCGCGGTCGGCGGTGCCGCGCCGGCCGACCTCTGGCCGACGTTCGAGCGGCGCTTCGGCCTCTCGATCCTCGAGGCCTACGGGTTGACGGAGACCGCGACGGCCTGCGCCAGCAATCCTCCGGACGATGTCCGGGTGGGCACGATCGGCCGGGCCGTCTCCTGGGCCGAGATCCGGATCGAGGACGAGCGCGGCGAGCCGGCCCCCGACGACCAGCCGGGCGAGATCGTCGTCCGGGCGACCCGCCCCGACGTGCTCTTCCAGGGGTACTTCCGGGACCCGGAGGCGACGCGGAAGGCGATGGCCGGCGGCTGGTTCCACACCGGGGACCGGGGCCGCCGGGACGCGGACGGCTACCTGACGTTCCTCGACCGGCTCAAGGACGTGATCCGCCGCCGGGGCGAGAACATCTCGTCGTTCGAGGTCGAGCGGGCGGTCAACGCCCACGACGCCGTCGCCGAGAGCGCCGCGGTCGGCGTGCCGTCGGACCTCGGCGAGGAGGACGTGCTGATCGTGGTCGTGCTGCGCCCGGGAGCAACGGTCTCGGGCCCGGAACTGCTGCAGCACTGCGCGACCCGGCTCGCCCCGTTCATGCTGCCGCGCTACGTCCGGATCGTTCCGACGCTGCCGAAGACGGCGACCCAGCGGGTCCAGAAGTTCCAGCTGCGGGCCGAGGGCGTAGCCCCCGACGCCTGGGACCGCGAGCGGGCGGGCGACCCGGACGCCCGAAACGACGAACGCCCCGCAAAAAAGCGGGGCGTTCGCAGTGGAGGTGGAAGCGGCGGGAGTTGAACCCGCGTCCGCGACCGCACTAAGAGCAACGTCTACGAGCGTAGTCGGCGTATCTTGGTCTCACGCTCCGTTGGTCTCGTCGACCCACGTTCGGAACGCCAGCCCTCCTTGAATGTCCCCGACGACGCGAGGGCGTCGTCGCCAGGTAATCCGACTGAGTTGATACCGGTGATCCCCGCCGTCGGCGAGCGGGGGCCGATACCTCACCTACCTAGGGTTATCTAGGCAGCGAGGGCGTACTCGTGAGAGTCCGCATGTGTGTGTTGTGCCGGGGTTTTACGAGGCCTCCGACACCTCGACTCGCAGTTGCCCCCGTGACTGACCGCGTCGAAGCCTGTCGCCCCCAGGGACCGAACCGTCAAGAACCAACAACGGAACGGCCACCGATTCTAGCGCGTCCGTGCTGAGCGGCCAAGCGGGAGCCGCTCAGTCCCCGTCGCCCGGCGGCACGAGGCCCGGTGGAGCCCCGCCGGCAGCCACCACGTCGTCGGGTGGCCCGTCCTCGTGCTCCTCCGCCACCGCGTCCGCGCCGACCGTGTCGCCTTCGTCGTCTTCCAGCCATCCGGCCGCCGCGGCCACGCCGGCGATCACCGGCGTCGCCAGGAACGCGCCCGTGATCCCGAGCAGCGCACTGCCGCCGCCGACGCCCAGCAGCACCGTCAGCGGGTGCAGCTTGACCGAATGTCCGATCAGCAGCGGGTAGAGGATGTTGCTCTCGACCTGCTGGACGATGATCGTCACCGCCAGCGCGCCGAGCGCCCCCTCGAGCCCGTCGCTGGAGAGGCCGACGAGGATCGCAACGGAGCCGGCGATGATCGCGCCGATGTACGGGATGAAGGCGAGGATGAAGGTCAGCACGCCGATCGGGATCGCCATCGGGATCCCGAGGATCCACAGGCCGAGCCCGATCCCGATGCCGTCGATCGCGGCCACCACCACCTGGCTGCGGACGAAGGTCGTCATCGCCTCCCACGCCCGTGTCCCCCCGTCGTGCCACACCTGCCGCCGGCCCGCCGGAGCGAACCGCAGCACGCCGCGCCAGAACCCGTTGCCGTCCCACAGCAGGTAGATCAGCATCATCAGCGTCAGGAAGATCCCCGCCGCGACGCTGACGACGCCCGCCGCCGCCGAGATCACGCCGGTGCTCAGCGAGGTGCCGATCTCGCCGATCGAGTCCTGCACCCGCTCCGTCACGTTGGTCGTGAGCTCCTGGATGTCGGAGTCCTTGACCCCGAGATCGTGCAGCAGGTCGGGGATCTGGTTGACGCCCTTCTCGATCTGCGCGACCAGGTCCTCGGCCTGCCGCACGAAGTCCGGGACGACCCAGGTCAGCAGGCCCGCGATGAAGGCGATCGTCAGCACCACCGTCGAGATCGCCGCGATCGCGCTCGGCAACCGCAGCCGCCGGTGGAGGAACGTCGAGATCGGCATCAGCAGCGCCGACAGCAGGACCGCCACGAAGAACGGCAGCAGGATGAAGCTCAGCTGCTGCCAGACGAGCAGCAGGCCGTAGCCGACGAGACCGATGATCCCGATGCGGAAGGCGATCGTCGACAGGCGTTCCAGGGGGACGCGGGGCTCGGACTGCGGGGGAAGCATGCCGCCCCATCATTGCCGGTCACGGACGTCGGTGGGTCGTGTACGGCTTCACCCGATCACGAGCGGGTGCGGTCGTGACGGGCCCGGCGACCGAATCGCGCCCGGTCATCCCGCCCCGACGCCGATTCAGGCCCGCGAGACCAGGTCCCGCGTCGCCGGCCACTCCGGCGCCGGACGGTCGACCCGCAGCACCAGCACGTCCCAGCCGGTCGGCGTGTGGCGCGTGCGGTTGGTGACGCGCATGCCGAGCCGCTCGGCCAGGGCCAGCGAGCGGTCGTTGTCGGGATGCACGATCGCGATGATCTGGGCCATCCCCATCCGGTGCCAGGCCGCGTCCAACGCCGCCAGTGCGGCTTCGGTGGCGTATCCACTGCCCCAGGCGTCCCGGCGCAGCCGCCAGCCGATCTCGACCGCCGGCAGTACCTGCGGCAGGAAGCTCGGAATCGCCAGTCCGCAGAAGCCCAGCAGCGCTCCGTCCTCGACCCGCTCGATCGCCCACGGTGCATGGCCGAGATCCGTCCAGTCGCGGCGTAGTTGGGACCACAGCGCGTCGCTCCCGGCCCGGTCGAGCGGACCGGATCCGATGTGGCGCATCACTTCAGCGTCGGCGTTGATCGCGGCGAACTCGGCACGGTCGGTCGGTTCCCACTGCCGCAACAGCAGACGCTCGGTGCGTAGTAGGAGTGGCAGTCCCGGCGGTTCCACACCCGCGACCGTATCGATCCCGTCCCCCGCGGGGGTGTTTCCGCGATCCGGCGGAGCGGTCCCGCAGCCCGCGATCCGGATCCTCCGGCAGCGACCATCTAGGCTTGCGGGTATGAGCACCGCCGTGGAGCACACCGACGTCGCCTGGGATCTCGAGCCGCTCATCGGGGACGGCCTCCCGCCCGGCGCGGACGGCGTCAAGGCCCTGCTCGACGACGCCGCGACCCGCGCCGAGGCGTTCGCCGCGGCCTACCAGGGCAAGGTGGCCGAGCTCGACGGCCCCGGCCTGGCCACCGCGATGGCCGACCTGGCGGAGCTGGCCGACCTGATCGGCCGTGCCGGCTCCTACGCGTCGCTGAAGTTCGCCGTCGACACGACCAAGCCCGAGCACGGCGCGCTGCTGGCGCTGGTCGAGGAGCGCGGTACCGCGGTCCAGACCCAGCTGCTGTTCTTCGAGCTCGAGTGGACCGCGCTCGACGACGCGAAGGCCGACGAGCTGCTGCAGGCCGACGGTCTGGAGAAGGTCCAGCACTACCTGCGCACCGTGCGGCGCGAGAAGCCGCACATGCTGACCGAGCCGGAGGAGCGGATCCTCGCCGAGAAGGCCTCGTCGAGCCGCGGCGCCTGGGACCGGCTGTTCGACGAGCTGACCTCGGTGATCGAGGTCGACCTGTCGGCCGTCGACCCCGAGCAGACCGAGCCCGTCGCGCTCGACGTCGCGTTGTCGCAGCTGACCAACCCCGACCGCGAGGTCCGGCAGAAGGTCGCCGTGGCGGTCTCCGAGGCGCTCCAGCCGGGCCTGCGGACCCGCGCGTTCATCTTCAACACGCTGCTGCAGGACAAGGCCGTCGAGGACCGGTTGCGCTCGTTCCCGTCGTGGCTGGCGGCGCGCAACCTCGCCAACGAGGCGAGCGACGAGTCGGTCCAGGCGCTGGTCGACGCGGTCCAGGAGGCCTACGACGTCCCGCAGCGCTGGTACAAGCTGAAGGCCAAGATCCTCGGGATCGACCAGCTCGCCGACTACGACCGGATGGCGTCGATCACCGCATCCGACGAGCAGGAGTTCTCCTGGTCCGAGGCGACCGACCTGGTCTTCACCAGCTTCGACCAGTTCGCGCCGGAGATGGGTGACGTCGCCCGCCGGTTCGTCGACGAGCAGTGGATCGACGCCCCGCCGCGGGCGGGCAAGCGCGGAGGCGCGTTCTGCGCCTACACCGTGCCGACCCACCACCCGTACGTGCTGCTCAACTGGACCAGCCGCCGCCGCGACGTGCTGACCCTGGCCCACGAGCTCGGCCACGGGATCCACGCGTACCTGGCCCGCGACCGCGGACCGTTCGAGCAGGGCACGCCGCTGACCCTGGCCGAGACCGCGTCGGTCTTCGGCGAGACGCTGGTCTTCGACCGGCTGCTGACCGCCACCACCGACCCGCAGGCGCGGCTCGGGCTGCTGGCCGAGCAGATCGAGGGCTCGATCGCGACGATCTTCCGCCAGACCGCGATGAACCGGTTCGAGCACGCGGTCCACACCGCCCGGCGCGAAGAGGGCGAGCTGTCGATCGACCGCTTCGGCGAGCTCTGGCACGCCAGCCAGGAGGCGATGCTCGGCGACTCCGTGGAGATCACCGACGGCTACCGCTCGTGGTGGTCGTACGTCCCCCACTTCATCGGCACCCCGGGCTACGTCTACGCGTACGCCTACGGCCAGCTGATGGCGCTGTCGGTCTACGGCCAGTACCGCGAGCGCGGTCCGTCGTTCGCCCCGAAGTACCTGGAGCTGCTCGCCGCCGGCGGCTCGCTGCCGCCCGAGGAGCTCGTCGCGATCGCCGGTCTGGACCTGACCGATCCGGGCTTCTGGCGCAGCGGCCTGGCGCTCGTCCGCGAGCAGCTCGACCAGGCCGAGCAGGCGGCGATCGACGCGGGCAAGATCAGCGGCTGACGCCGCCGAACGCAGCGCTCAGCGGTTCGCTTCGCGAACCGCCCGCTGCATCTCGCGGTTCATGTCGCGCTGCTTGATGTCCTGCCGCTTGTCGGCGACGTTCTTGCCGCGGGCCAGCGCGATCTCGACCTTGATCCGGCGACCCTTCGGGTAGACCCGGGTCGCGATGAACGTCAGGCCCTGCTGCTGCGCCTGGCCGACCAGCTTGTCGATCTCGCCCCGGTGGGCGAGCAGCTTGCGCGTCCGGTCCGGCTGGTGGTTGTTCATCGCGGCCGGCGCGTAGGGGTCGATCCGCAGGTTGTGCAGCCAGAGCTCGCCGCGACGGATGTCGACGTAGGCGTCGCCCATCTGGCAGCCGACCGTGCGCAGCGCCTTGACCTCGGTACCGGACAGCACGATCCCGCACTCCAGCCGATCGAGCAGCTCGTAGCGGAAGTTCGCCTGGCGGTTGAAGCCGTAGTCGCCTCCGGACGGCTTCTTCTTCTTGGTCTTGCCCATCGACCGTCGAGCGTACCGCGGTCGGGCGCTGGGCCAAGCCGTGCCTGGGGTGACGGCGCGGAGCCGGACGGCCCCGCGCTGTCACCTGCGGCGGACGGTCGCGGTCAGGCCGCGCTGCGCCCGGCGACCACGCGGTAGAGCCCGAGCACGATCATCACGCCGACGATCGCGCCGAGCAGGCCGCCGAGGTCGAACATGTCGTTGTCGCCGATGCCGAGCAGCTTGGTGAAGATCAGCCAGCCGACGAGGGCGCCGACCAGGCCGATGCCGATCGTGGCGAAGAACCCGCCGGGGTCCTTGCCCGGCATCAGCAGCTTGCCGATGAATCCGGCCACGAGACCGAGGATGATTGCGCCGATCATGCGGTACGTCCTTGTTCGAGGGTGACTGCCGAGGGCGCTCGGCTCCACCCCCGTACCCCAAAGGACCTGTTTCAAAATCAGGGGTCGGCTGTCGTGGTCGATGACCGAGCAGGGCGCGGTCCGAGGCCCGAGAGTCAGACTGGTTGTCTGACTGAGGGTTCGGATCGTGATCCTGCGACGTGTCAGCGGCCGCGACAGGCGACCGATCATTCTGAAACAGATCCGAACCCCCGAACGATCACCGCGGGGCCGGAATCAACGTCACCCGGCCGCGTTCCGGCTCGACCCGGTCGACGTGGACGCTGACCGGATCGCCGATCTTCAGCGACTTGCCGGTCTTCGTCCCGGCGAGGATCGTCCCCCGCTCGTCCAGCTCCCACCAGTCGCTCGACATCAGCCGCGCCGGCAGCATGCCCTCGAACGCCTCGTCGTCGAGCGTGCCGCCGCCGAAGCGGACGAACGCACCGCCGTGCGAGAGCCCGCTGATCTCGCCCTCGAACCGCTGGTCCCAGCCGTGCTCGAACAGCGTGCGGTGGAGCAGGAACGCCCGAGCGATCTGGTCGGCGGTCCGCTCGATCCCCATCGCCTCGCGCTCGGTCGCCGAGCACCAGACCCCCAGCTCCTCCAGGCGGCTCGACGACCCGGCCGGGGCCTGCTCGCCGGCGCCGACCAGCGAGAGCACCGCGCGATGGGCGATCAGGTCGGGGTAGCGGCGGATCGGCGACGTGAAGTGGCAGTAGTGCGTCAGGCCGAGTCCCGCGTGGCCGAGGCTGCGCGGTTCGTAGCGCGCCTGCTGGAGGGCGCGCAGCACCAGGTACGAGAGGCCCGCGCGTCCGTGGCCGGTCTTGCGGACGTGCGCGTCGACCGCCCGCGAGAGGGCGGCGATCGCCGCTCCGGCGTCCTCGGCCGTGGCGTGCTCGCCCAGTCCCGCCAGCACGTCGGTGGTCGGCACGCCGACCGACGCCAGCTGCTCGGCCAGGCGCCGCGCGGAGGTCGGCGTCGGCAGGCCGTGAACCCGGTGCAGCGTCGGGACGGAGTGCTCGTCGAGCAGCTTGGCGACCTGCTCGTTGGCGGCGACCATCAGGTGCTCGATCAGCCGGTGCGCCTCGGTCTGCCGCTCGATCACGATCCCGTCGACGTGACCGGCGTCGTCAAACCGGAACTGCGGCTCGCCGGTGTTCAGCTCGAGCGCGCTGGTGCTGTCCTCGCGGCGCTCCTGGCGGGCCAGGGCGGCGCGACGGGCGACGGTCAGCGGGGTCGCCCACGGGTCCTCGGCGCGCTCCTGGCCGGCGAAGATCCGGTCGACCTGGTCGTAGTCCAGGCGCACGTCGGAGCGGATCACGCTGCGCGTGACGCTGGTCTTGACGATCTCGGAGCCGTCGAGCTCCATCCGCACGGTGACCGCCAGGCGGTCGACGTTCGGCACCAGCGAGCAGGCGTCGTTGGAGAGCGTCGGCGGCAGCATCGGCTCGACCGTGCCCGGCACGTAGACGCTGGTGCCGCGCCAGCGGGCGTCGCCGTCGATCGCCCCGCCGGGACGGACGTAGGCGGCGACGTCGGCGATGTGGACCCAGATCGTGATCCGCTCGGGGCGGTTTGGGTCGGGCTGCTCGGCGCTGATCGCGTCGTCGAAGTCCTTCGCGGTCACCGGGTCGATCGTGAACGTCGGCAGCTCGCGCAGGTCCTCGCGGACGATCTCGTCCTCGCCGTACGGCCCGGCGGCCACGCCCTCGGCCTCGACGCCGACCATCCGCGCGACCCGCCGCGGCAGCCCGCGGTCGAGCAGCAGCGCCTCCAGTACGTCGCGGGCGACGTCGGGCGATCCGAGCACGCGGGCGACCCGGTGGCCCCGGGCACGGCGGCCCTGGCGGGACGGGGTCATCAGCACCAGCTGGCCGACCTGCGCGTCGCCGGCGCGATCGACCGTGACGCGGCGGCCCTGGTCGAACAGCGGCTCGCCGACGAGGAACCGTCCGCGGGTGCGCAGCACGCCGACGACCGGAGCGCTGGGGCTCTC
>JBAZOW010000019.1:0-22729 GCA_041648495.1 Patulibacter sp. | reverse complement strand
CAGCTCTGGGGCGACCGCTGGCCCCAGCTCTACGGCGCGTTCAGCGGCAACCCGCTGGCCGCGATGCCCTCGCTGCACTTCGGCACCTCGGTCGCCGCGGCCCAGGCGCTCGCCGACACCGGCCGGGTCGCCGGGACGATCGGCTGGAGCTACGCCGCGACGCTCGGCTTCGCGCTGGTCTACCTCGGCGAGCACTACGTGACCGACCTGATCGCCGGCGGCGGCCTCGCCCTGGCGATCCGTCGGTTCTCGCCGCTGCTCGCCGGCCCCGCCGGCCGGTTCAACGACACGCTCGCCCTGCTTGCCGCGCACGCGGCCGCCACGGTCGTTCCGGCCGTCCCCGCCTCGCCCGTCGCGCCGGTCGCCGTGGCCTCGTGAGCCCCACGGCCGCGGGGCCTGGAAGTCTGCCGCTTCATTTTGTAAAGTATTGGGAGATGCAGACCCCGGAGGAGCCAGGCAGCGATCACGTCTCTGGCCCCGTCGGGCCGCATGCCCCAAGATCACGGTCAGGCGACCTCCGGGTCGACGCCGCGCCCACGGACCCCGTCAATCGAGAAGGATGCAGTCATGCCCGAGCCTGAGAACGTGATCATCGTCGGCAGTGGCCCCGCGGGCTACACCGCGGCGCTCTACACCGCCCGGGCCGAGCTCGAGCCGCTCGTGATCGAGGGCTGGAACTGGGGCGGCCTGCTGCAGCAGACGACGGACGTCGAGAACTTCCCCGGCTACCCCAAGGGGATCCTCGGCCCCGACATGATGCAGGACCTGCGCGACCAGGCCGAGCGCTTCGGCGCCCGCCTGAAGACGGAGCAGGTGACCAAGCTGGAGCTCTCCGAGGAGGAGGGCGGCCTGCACTCCGTCTGGGTCGACGACACCGAGTACAAGACCCGCGCGGTGATCGTCGCCACGGGCGCCGAGCACCGCAAGCTCGGCGTGCCCGGCGAGGACGAGCTGTCCGGTCGGGGCGTCTCGTACTGCGCGACCTGCGACGCGGCCTTCTTCAAGGACCACGACACGCTGATCGTCGGCGGCGGCGACTCCGCGATGGAGGAGGCGATCTTCCTCGCCAAGTTCGGCCGCTCGGTCACGATCGTCAACCGTCGCGACGAGTTCCGCGCGTCCCAGATCATGCTCGACCGCGCCAAGGCGGTCGAGAACATCCGCTTCCTGACCCCGTACGTGGTCGACCGCTTCGAAGCGAAGGCCGGCGACGGCCTGACCCCGCTCGCCCAGGCCGTGCTCAAGCACACCGACACCGGCGAGCAGCGGACGATCGAGATCACCGGGGCGTTCATCGCGATCGGTCACGACCCGCAGAGCGAGCTCGTCCGCGGCCAGGTCGAGGTCGACCACGAGGGCTACGTGCAGGTCGACGGGGTCACGACCCAGACCAACCGGCCCGGCGTGTTCGCCGCCGGCGACCTGATCGACTCGTCGTACCGCCAGGCGATCACCGCCGCCGGCTCCGGCTGCAAGGCGGCACTGGACGCCGAGCGCTACCTGCGCGACGTGCCGGTGCACCAGGACGAGGCCGCGGCCACCGCCTGAGCACCGTCCCTCGCAGGTTCGGATCGCCGCGCCCGATCCCCTTCCTCCCCCGCGCCGGCCGAGCAATCGGTCGACGCCCGGGAGGGGTTCGGCGCCGCGCGGCGAACGCTCCTCGGACATCCGTCAGGAGACCGAGCGGAACTTTCGCCCGGCTCAGGTGTATTTCCAGGTAGAGCCATGAACCAGCACACGTACAGCTTTCCGAAGGTCACCCCGGTCGACCCCGAGGAGCTCCGCGAGGGCATCCGCAGCTCGCGGCGAGACCTGCCGACCACCCCCGACGAGACCGTGCGCACGAGTTCGCTCCTGCGCGCGCTGCGGATCCGCGGCAAGGGCTGATGCCCTCCCGGCCTATCGGTTCGCGATAGGCCTCACCGACGGCGCCCCCGCGGAGCGCCGACGGACGGCCGCCTCGCGCGGCCGCCGATCACGTAGAGCCGACGGCCTACGCCGTCCCGACGATCGCGTCCTCGGGAGCCGTCGCCCGGTCGGGCGACGCGCCCCCGGAGGCCCCCGCCAGCAGTCCCCGTTCGCCGGCCCACGCGCGCACGATGTCGCGTACCGAGATCACGCCGGCGACGTCGCCCCCGCGCATCACGACCAGGTGGCGGAAGCCCCCGTCGATCATCGCCGCCGCCGCGTGGTCGAGCGACCAGTCGGGCTCGGCGTAGACGGCCGACGCCGTCAGATACTCACCAACCAACGAGTCACCGGACCCCGGACCCGCGGCGAACGCCCGCAGGATGTCGCGCTCGGTGATGATCCCCGGACCGGCACCGTCGGGATCGTTGACGATCGCGGAGCCGACTCCGCGCGCCGCCATCAGCTGGGCGGCCTGCCGCAGCGTATGTGCGACGCCCACCTCGACTTCGAGCGGCGTCATCGCGTCTTGGACCAGCATCGGGCACCCTTTCGGCCGTTGTGTGAGGAATCACATGCGCTAGTGCATATTCGCACAACGTCCCCGCTGGTGTCGAGCCGACGTTTACGACACAATGCAGCGGCGGCCGTTCGCCCGACCGACACGTCCCATGTTGCGTCCCGACACCATCCAGCTCCGCACCGCGCTCTACCAGGAGGCCGTGACCGTCCTCCGCGAGGAGTTCGCCAGCCCGCTGACGGTGACCGACCTGGCCGAGCGCGTCTCGTGCTCGTGCCGGCAGCTGCAGCGAGCGTTCCACGACGCCGGCGGCGAGAGCTTCCGCAGCACGCTGACCGCGATCCGGATGGACGAGGCGGCGCGGATCCTCGTCGAGACCCCGGTCTCCGTGCGTGAGACCGCCCACCGCGTCGGCTACCGCCAGCCCGCGCAGTTCGCGAAGGCCTTCCGCCGGCACCACGGAGTGGCCCCGTCCCAGTTCCGGATCAGCCAGCACTTCGCCCGGCTCCGCGCCCTCCGCGCCACGAGCGAAGCATCCCGCCCGGGTGAGCCGGTAGATTCCGGGTATGGCTCTTCGTCAGCGCTACCGCTTCCGCGCCCCCTCCACGGGTCGCGAAGTCATCATTGAAGCCGAGCATGGTCACACCTACCGCGACCGCGACACCGGCGAGGTGCTCGAAGTCGTCGGCAAGCTGACGCCGCTCGCCCCGAGCCTCTCCGACCTGCCGTGGGCGCTGGAGAACCTCATGCACTGCTCGTCCTGCGATCAGATGATGCAGCGCGACCTCAACGACTGCCCGACCTGCGGTCGTCGTCAGACCCCGGTCGCCACGACGGCCTAAGCCGTCGACACCCCGGTCCGATGACCGTCCGCCGGATCCCCCACCTGCTCGTTCTGACGGTCCTGGCGACCGGGACGGTGTCCGGCCTGGCCGCCTGCGGCGGTGAGACGTTGACCGACGTCCAGCCGCAGACCAGCCCGAGCATCGTGCCGCCCGACGGTCAGGTCGACGCGCCCTCCTCCGGATCCGACGACGGCGGCGGCTCGATCTCCGACCTGCCGACCGTCACCACCTCGCCGACCCCGGCACCGCCCGCATCCTCCGGCGGCGACACGGGCAGCTCCGGCGACAGTGACTCCTCCGGCGACTCGTCCGGCGGCGAAACCTCCGGCGGCACCGGCTCCTCCGACGGAACCGCCTCCGGCAGCGGCACCACCACCAGCAGCGGGGGCGGCACCTCCGGCGGCGCAGCCGTCACCCCCGACAACGGTGGATCCGGCAGCGGCGGCAGCGGCACCTCGACCTCCGGTGGTGGCTCCGGCGGCGGCAGCGGCACCTCGACCGGGTCCTCGGGCTCATCCGGCGGCGCCGCGCCCAGCGAGTTCAACGAGTTCTGCCAGACCAACCCGGGCGTGTGCAGGTAGCAGCCTGCTCCGGGGGCGGCTACCGCGCCCCCGTCTGAGCGACTACCGCGACGACGCCGTGCGGCGCGTCGGGTTCGGCACGAACGTGGCCGAGAAGGCCAGGCGCTCGGCCTTGTAGAGGCAGTTGAAGGACCCCGCCTTGCCCGAGGCGAGCGTGGTGTCGACGTAGTAGTCGGCCTTGCGCTCCTCGGTCGTACCGCCGCAGCGGCCGGCCGGGCGGCTCGCCCGCCACGAGGTCTTGGTGTCGTAGCCCTGGACCAGGCTCGGCGCCCACGAGCTGACGGTCAGACCGATCAGGTCGCCCTTGCGGACGGTGATCGTCTGCGGCAGCGCGAACGTGGTCTCGCCGCCGAAGTACGGGTCGAGGTGCTTCAGCGGGCTCGAGCCGACCGCGGTCGCGGCGACGCTCTTGCCGCGGCGCAGCACCGTGAGCTGGGCGCGGGCCCGCCCGAGCTGACGCTCCAGCGCGCGACGATCGGTCTCGGTCGGCGTCCCCAACGCGATGCTCCAGGCGACGATCGTGCCGTTGGCCGGCACCGCGTAGACGTTGCGGTCGCCGTTGGTCGACGTCGGCATCGCCGTGGTCCGCGTGATCACCGAGCAGGCCTCGGGGCACTGCGGGGCGCGCCCGTCCTCGACGGTCCCGAGCTCGCTCAGCGTGGCCGCCCCGGCGACGGCCGGGGCCGCCGCGAGGAGCGAGACGGCTCCGAACATGACCAAGGACCTGCGATGACGACCACTGCTCATGCTCGAGAAAACCCTTCCACGGCGGGAAAGTTGCGGAATACAAGGCTCGAAACGGTTCCGAGCCCAGCGGATCATCCCATAGCCCCCGCCCAGTCCTGGGCGGGATCTTTCAGGGTCGAGGAGCCGGTGCTACGCGCCGGCGGTGAGCGTGGCGTGGGTGGCCGCGATCGCGTCCCGGTCCCCCGGGGCCGGGATCCACGGCAGCCGCAACGGGTCGTCGGCGTAGCGCGGGATCACGTGCAGGTGGAAGTGGAAGACCGTCTGCCACGCGCCCGAGCCGCAGTTGTTCAGCAGGTTGACGCCGACCGCGCCGAGCCGGTCGATCGCCTGCTGGGCCACCCGCTGGGCGGCGACGTTGCAGGCCGCCAGGTCGTCGGCGGAGATCGACAGCAGATCGGCGGTGTGCCGGCGCGGGACGATCACCGTGTGTCCGGGCGTCGCCGGGTTCACGTCGAGGAACGACACGGTGCGCTCGTCCTCGTCCACCCGCAGCGAGGGCAGCTCCCCCGCGACGATCTTGCAGAAGATGCACTCCGGATCATGGTCGGCCATGGGGCCAGCCTATCCGGCCGCGAGGTCGTCGTCGGACGCCGTGTGGAGCGCCCGCGCCCGCTCGATCGCCTGCTCGGGCGTGGTCAGTGCACCGGCGTCGGCCTCGACCGTCAGCCGCTCCAGCAGCACCCCGATCTCCGGTCCCAGGGGAATCCCCAGCGCCGTCGCCAGGTGGTCGCCACGGACCGGCGGACGGGGCGCCCCCGGCGCCCAGCGGACCGCGCACCCCAGCAGCCAGGGCCACGGCAGCGGGGCCGGTCCCAGGACGACCCGGGCGACCAGCACGGCGTCGGGCCCGTCGGCGTCCAGCGGGCGCAACGCCCGCAGCCACTGGACCGGATCGATCGTCGTGCCGTTCGCCGCCGCCGCGCGAAGCACGCGGACGATGTCCCCGGTGCGCGCGATCACCGTCCGCAGCCGTCGGCTCGGGCGCAGCCGCCGCAGCGCGGCGCCGTCCTCGACCAGCAGCGCGAGCGCCAGTGCAAGCCGTCGCCCGCGGTCGGACGCCCGAGCCGCGAGCCGGTCGCGATCGGCAGGATCGGCCTCCGGAACGGTCGGGGCACCGTCCAGCAGGGCGTGGAGCGCGCCGTCCAGACCGTCCCGCAGGGTGTCGTCGGCGGCAACGGCATCGGGGAAGAGCACCGCTCCCGCCCCGCCGGCGACCAGCATCCGCCAGCCGACCGCCCAGGTGTCCGCCGCGAACAAGCGCTGCAGCTCGGGCAGCATCCGCTCCCCGGCCACGTCGACCAGCGCCGGGGCCGCCGCCCGGGCCGCCGCGAGGGTCGCGACGTCCGCGGTGAAGCCCAGCTCGGCGGCGAACCGCGCCAGGCGCAGCACCCGCACCGGATCGGCCGCGAAGGCCTCCGGTCCGACCATCCGCAGCCGCCGCTCCTCGAGATCGCGCCGGCCCCCGTGCGGATCGACCAGGTCGCCACCCCGCACGGGCTCGGCGATCGCGTTGACGGTCAGGTCCCGGCGCGCCAGGTCGTCGGCCAGGTCCTCCCCCTGCAGCGGCGTCAGGTCGACCTGCCAGGGGGGCTCGTCTCCGTGGGCCTCGGGGGCGGTCACGCGCCAGGCGCCGAAGGCGTCCGACAGCGGGAAGGCGTGGGCACCCGTCTCCCGGGCGACCGCCCGCGCCAGCCGCTTGGCGACGTCGTCGCCGACGATCGCCACGTCCAGGTCCGACGACGCCCGCCCGGCGAGCCGCTCGCGTACCGCGCCGCCGACGAACCACGCGTCCGGGCCGTCGGCGAGCAGCCGCTGGAGCACCGCCCGGGGCTCGGCCGCCGGATCGCCGACCGGAGCCTCGCCGACCGGGGAACGGCTCCCGGTCACGCCGCGACACCCGACAGCGGGTCGCCGTCGCGGTGGTAGAGGCGCGACACGCGGCGGCCGATCGCGCAGGTGATCTCGTAGTTGATCGTGCCGAGCACCTCCGCGAGCTCCTCGGCCAGGATCCGCTCGTCGGCGGCGCGCCCGATCAGCGTCACCCCGGTCCCGACCGGATCCTCGGCGTCCGGACCGAGGTCGACCCCGAAGCTGTCCATCGACACCGTGCCGACCATCGGCACCCGCCGTCCGTCGACGAGGACCGCGGCCCCGAGCCCGCTCAGATGGCGGCGCACCCCGTCGGCGTACCCCACCGGCACGTTGCCGATCCGCGTGCTGCGGTCCGCGACGAACCGCCGGCCGTAGCCGACGCTGTCGCCCGGCTCGCACGGTTTGCTCGACGCCAGCCAGCTCTCCCACGACAGCGCCGGCTCGAGCCCGTGGTCCGCCGGATTCCGACCGAACGGGTCCATCCCGTAGATCGCGATCCCGCTGCGGACCATGTCGAAGTGGCTGGCGGGCTCGCGGATCGTGGCGGCGCTGTTGGCGGCGTGGACGATCACCCCGGGGTGGCGTTGCCGCACCCGCTCCGCCAGCGCCGCGAAGCGCTCCAGCTGCTCGCCGAGGAACGGGTCGTCCGGATCGTCCGCCGTGGCGAAGTGGGTCATCAGCCCGACCAGGCGCAGGTGCGCGGCCTCCGCGACCGTCTCGCAGAGCCGCTCGATCCGCTCGGGGTCGCGCTGACCGAGCCGTCCCATCCCGCTGTCGAACTTCAGGTGAACCGCCGCCGGCCGCCCGACGGCGACGAGCCGGTCGACCGTCGCCGTGTCCCAGGCGACCACGTCGGCACCGGCGTCGAGCGCCTCGTGCAGCTCGGCGTCCTGCAGCGGACCGAGCACCAGCAGCCGGGCGTCGATACCAGCCCGTCGCAGCTCGGTGGCCTCGGCGGCGGTGACGACCGCGAGCCAGCCGGCCCCTCCAGCCAGGGCCGCACGGGCCACGGGTACCGCGCCGTGCCCGTAGCCGTCGGCCTTGACGACCGCGCAGAAGGCCGCTCCGGGGGTCACCAGGTCACGAAGGCGGGCGACGTTGCGCTCGATCGCGGCGAGGTTGATCCGGGCGACGGAGCGCATCCCGGCAACGCTACTGCCTGCCGCGCGTGCGACGCCGGCGGACCACGCTGACCGCGCGCGCCACGTCACTGGCGACCACCCCGTCGCTGCCGACCTCCTCGGCGACCAGCTTGCCGGCCTGGAGGTGCAGCCAGACCGCCGCCGCCGCGGCCACGAACGGATCCGTCCCCCGCGCCAGCAGCGCGCCGGTCACGCCGGAGAGCACGTCGCCGGTGCCCGCGGTGGCCAGTCCGGGCGCGTCCCCGGGACTGATCGCGACCCGCCCGTCGGGCGCGACGATCAGGCTGTCGTCGCCCTTCAGCACCACGATCGCCTGCGCGCGCTCCGCCAGGACCCGGGCGTGGTGCAGGCGCCGGGCGGTGACGTCCTCGGTCGCCACGCCGAGCACCCGCGCCAGCTCGCCGGCGTGGGGCGTCAGCACCGTCGGGGCATCGGACCCGTTGCCGCGCCGGAGCGCCTCGGGATCCCCCGCCACCGCGGTCAGCGCGTCGGCGTCGACCACGACCGGGGCGTCCGTCGCCGTCATCAGCGCACCGACCACCCGACCGCGCTCTCCGCCCCGACCCAGTCCCGGCCCGATCACCAGGGTCCCGGCGTGGGCTTCGAGCGCCGCGACGATCGGCCCGACCGCGGCGGACACCAGGCCGCCGTCCCCGTCGTCGGGCAGGGTCAGGCCGAGCGCCTCCCACGGCGCCCGCGTCGTGACCAGGTCGCTGACCCGCTCGGCGACGGCCAGCGTGACGTACCCGGCCCCGGCGCGCATCGCTCCGAGCGCGGTCAGGCACGGTGCGCCGGTCATCCCGGGGCTGCCGCCGACCACGGTCACGTGCCCCGAGCGGAACTTGGTCCCCGAGCTCTCGCGGGTGGCCAGGCCGTCGAGGACCGAGGCCGTCAGTCGCCCGCAGCGCAGCTCCGGGACCCCGTCCGGGCTCCGGCGCGGAGCGGGTATGCCGATGTCGGCGACGACCAGCCGGCCGGTCAGGCCCTTGCCGGGCGCGATCCACGCCCCGGGAGGCGCCGCGTGGAAGGTCACCGTGACGGCCGCCCGGACCGCGACGCCCGGGCTCTCCCCGGTGCTGGCGTCGACCCCGCTCGGGATGTCGCAGGCCACGACGGGTGTGCGCTCGGGGCCGTCGGTGGCCGCGCGGATCGCCCGCACCGCCGCCTCTGCCGTCCCGCGGACCGCTCCGGTCGCCCCGGTGCCGAGGATCGCGTCGACGATCACCGCCGCGCCGTCGAGGGCTCCGTCGTGCCAGGCCGCCACCCCGCCGTCCCAGCGGTCCCGCGCCTCGGCCGCGTCCCCGCGCAGCCGCTCGGGCGGAGCCGTCGAGAGCACCCGCACGTCGCGTCCGCGGTCCGCCAGACAGCGCGCCGCCACGTAGCCGTCGCCCCCGTTGTTGCCGGCCCCGCAGACGATCACGACCGGACCCTCGGGCGCCAGTCCCATCACCTCGTCGGCCAGCGCGCGGCCGGCCGCGGCCATCAGCTCCGGTCCGGGGATCCCGTACCGCTCGATCGCCCAGCGGTCGGTCGCCCGCATCGTCTCGGCGTCGAACAACGGCTGGACGCCCCGCGGCAGCGCGGCGGTCATCGCGCGTCCCGTCGGTCCGCCGGGACCGTCGCCCAGGCGACGGCGCTGGCGACCTCGCGCTCGTGGGTCAGCGAGATCACGACCGAGACGCCCAGCTCGGCCGCACGGGCCGCCGCCGCGCCGGTCAGCCGCACGGTCGGTGGACCGCCGCGGCCCACGACCTCGATCTCCAGCGGACGGAAGGCGTCCATCCGCAGTGCCTTGGTGACCGCCTCCTTCGCGCAGAAGCGCGCGGCCAGGTGGCGCACCGGACGGGCGCTGCTCGTGCTGGCGTCCTGCTCGGCGACGGTGAACAGCCGGTCGCGAAGGCCCGGGCGCCGCTCGAGCGCGCGCTCGAGTCGGGCGATGTCCAGCAGATCGATCCCGACGCCTTCGCGCATCGGGTCGATGCTACCGCCGGGGGTGGTCGGCGTTCCGGCGGTTTCCGCCCGATCCCCGGCGAGGCCGTCGGCCGGCGTGGTCCGGGCCGATGGACCGGATCCGGCCGGGGCCGACGGCGTGCGGGCTCAGCGGGCGCCCGGCACCAGCGCGACCAGGCGGTCGCAGACGGCCTGGGCCTCGTCCTGCGTGGGGGCCTCGGCCATCACCCGGACCAGCTGCTCGGTGCCGGAGGCGCGGACCAGGACCCGGCCCCGCCCGGCCAGCTCGGCGTCCGCCGCCGAGACCGCGTCGAGGAACCCCGAGTCGGCCATCGCGCCGTCGCGGTCGGCGACCGGGACGTTGCGCAGCACCTGGGGCAGCCGCTCCATCGCCTGGCGGTCGGCGAGCCGGCCGCCGTCGAGCGCCTCCATCACCAGCAGCGCGGCGGCCACGCCGTCGCCGGACGGCACGAACCCGGTCTCGATCAGGTGCCCCGACTGCTCCCCGCCGAGGTTCCAGCCCTCGGCGTCGAGCGCCTGCATCACGTGCCGGTCCCCGACCGGCGTGATCGCGACCGGAATCCCGGCCGCCTCCATCGCCGCGTGGAACCCGTAGTTCGACATCACCGTGACCGCGACGCCGCCGGTCAGGCGCCCGGCGTCGCGCAGGTGCACCGCGATCAGCGCCAGCAGCTCGTCGCCATCGTAGACGCGGCCGTCGTGGTCGACCGCCAGCATCCGGTCGCCGTCGCCGTCGAAGGCGAAGCCGACCGAGCAGCCCTGCTCGGCGACCAGCTCGACCAGGGCCTCGGGATGGGTCGACCCGACGCCGGCGTTGATGTTGCGGCCGTCGGGCCGGTCCCCGAGGACCACGACGTCGGCGCCGCGGCGGCGGAACGCCTCGGCTGCCACGTCGACCGTCGCGCCGTGCGCGCAGTCCAGCGCCACGCGGACGCCGGCGAGGTCGAGCGCGGCGAACCGCTCGTCGAGCGCCCGCAGATGGTCCTCGGTCGCGCCGAGCAGCGGGCTGATCGTGCCGATGTCCGTCCCGCGCGTGTCGGCGTCGGGCAACTGCTCGACGAGCTCCGCCACCCGGGCCTCGCCGGCGTCGGGCAGCTTGCGGCCGTCGGGGCCGAACAGCTTGATCCCGTTGTCGGCGAACGGGTTGTGCGACGCCGAGATCACGGCGGCCAGGTCGAACCCGAGCCGCCGGGCGAGCAGCGCCGCGCCCGGCGTCGGCAGCACGCCGGCTACGAAGACGTCCGCGCCCGACGCCGCGGCACCCGCGGCGAACGCCGCCTCGAGCATCGGCCCGGACTCGCGGGTGTCCCGGGCGATCAGCACGCGGGGACGCCCCACCCGGGCCGTCGCGGGGTCGTCGCCCTGGAGACGACCGGACGCGATACCCCCCAGAACGGCAGCACGGCCGAGTCGCAGTGCGAGCTCGGCCGTGAGTACCGCTCCGGCCGGTCCGCGCACCCCGTCGGTGCCGAACAGCCGTGACATCTTGGGTCCTAGCGCTTGCTGAACTGCGGACGCTTACGGGCCTTCTTGAGGCCGGCCTTCTTGCGCTCCTTGACCCGCGAGTCACGCGTCAGGAAGCCACGCTTCTTCAGCTCACCACGGAGGTTGGGCTGTGCGACCAGCAGGGCGCGCGAGATGCCGTGGCGGAGCGCGCCGGCCTGGGCGCTGACGCCGCCACCCTGGATCCGCACGACCACGTCGATCTGCTCGTCGTAGCCGACGACCTCGAGGGCCTGGCGGATGTTGCGCCGCAGGGCCTCGCGGGGGAAGTAGGTGTCGAGATCCTTGCCGTTGACCGTGTAGGCACCGGAACCGGGCTTCAGGATCACGCGGGCGATGGCCGACTTGCGCTTGCCGGTGGCGATGTAGCGCGCACCGTCGGCCAGGTCGATCGAGACGTCGGCGATCGGGCCGTCGGCGTTCTCGTCGTCGTCGCCGGACTCGCCGGAGGCGTCGCCCTCGGCGCCGTCGCCCTCGAAGTAGTAGCCGAACTCGTCGGACTTCTCGCCGCCCTCGGCGTTGCCTTCGAGCACGATGTCGACCTCGAGGTCGGCACCGGGGATCGCGGGCTTCGCGCGGGGCGCGTCGTCCTCGTCGTCCTCGACGACGTCGTCCTCGGCCGGCGCGGCCTCGGCGGCGGGCGCGGCTTCGGCCTCAGGCGCAGCCTCGGCCTCGGGCGTCGCCTCGGCGGCGGCTTCGGGGGTCGCTTCGACGTTCTCCTGGGGCTCGGCCTCAGGGGTCTCGTCGGGCGTAGTGGCGTCGTCGGTCATCAGGCGTTGATCTCCAGGGCCTGCGGCTTCTGTGCCACATGCGGGTGCTCGGGGCCGGCGTAGACCTTGAGCTTGGTCAGTTGCTTCTTGGCGAGCCGGTTCTTGGGCATCATGCCCTTGACGGCCATGCGGATGATCTCCTCGGGGCGCTTCTCGAGCTGCTCCTCGAAGGTCCGCGTGTAGAGACCGCCCGGGAAGCCGGAGTGACGGTGGTAGAGCTTGTCGGTGCGCTTCTTCCCCGTGACTTCGATCTTGTCGGCGTTCACCACCACCACGAAATCGCCCGTATCGACATGCGGGGTGTACTCCGGCTTGCGCTTCCCGCGCAGCTGCTCGGCGATCTGGGTGGCGAGCCGGCCAAGCGTCTGGCCGGTGGCGTCAACCACGTACCAGGAGCGCTCGCGGGTCTCGGAACTTGCGACGTACGTCTTCACGGTCAATCTCAGAATCGTGCGCGGGCAGGATTGGACGCGCAGCGGCGAGCCATGGTAGCGGAGGACAGGTCATCCGCGCGGCCCGGTCAGCGCAACCTCACGGTCACGCGCCCAGAGCAACATGTTGACGGATCCGACGAGAAGCAGCATCACGCCCCACGTCAACGGGCGCTCGAGGGCCCGCACGTCGTCCCGCAACGCGACCACCGCCACCGTCGCCGCGATGGCCGTCGCGCTCGAGACGAGCCCGACCACGACGCCCCGCGCGTCGAGCGCGACGACGACCAGGACGCCGAGCGCCAACCCGGCGAGGGCCCCGTGGGTCGCGCTGACGCTCTCCGGCAGCGCCGACCACTCCGCCCCCCACGCTCCCGCTCCGACGGCCGCCAGGAGCACTCCTGCGCCCCAGGGGCCGTCGTCCCGTCGGCAGACGGCGGCGCAGACCAGCAGCGTGGCCGCGGCGGCCAGCGGGACCCGGGCCAACGGCAGCAGGCCCGCCGCGGCCGCGGCGATCATCAACCCCCCGCCGAGCAGGTACACGACCGCACGCGGGGCGCGGTCCGGCGGGGCGGCGATCCGACTCAGGCGGTCACTCCCACTCGATCGTCCCGGGCGGCTTGCTCGTGATGTCGAGCACCACGCGGTTGACCTCGCGGACCTCGCCGACCATCCGGCCGGCGACCTTGTCCAGCAGCTCGTACGGCAGGCGCGCCCAGTCGGCGGTCATCGCGTCGTCCGACGTCACGGCGCGGATCGCCACGACGTAGCCGTACGTCCGCTCGTCGCCCTGGACCCCCACGGTGCGGATGTCGGGCAGCACGCAGAAGCTCTGCCACAGATCGCGGTAGAGGCCGGCGGCGCGCACCTCCTCCTGGAGGATCGCGTCGCACTCGCGCAGCGTGTCGAGCTTGGCCTGCGTGATCTCGCCGCCGACGATCCGGATGCCCAGGCCGGGGCCCGGGAACGGCTGACGCCAGACCATCCGCTCGGGCAGCCCGATCTCGGTGCCGACGGCGCGGACCTCGTCCTTGAACAGCGCGCGCAGCGGCTCGACCAGCTCGAAGGTCAGGTCGTCGGGCAGCCCGCCGACGTTGTGGTGGCTCTTGATCGTGGCGGCACCGGTGCCGCCGCCCGACTCGATCACGTCGGAGTAGAGCGTCCCCTGGACGAGGAACTTCGCTCCCGTGTCGCCGCCGCCGGCGTGGATCTCGCCGAACGTCTTGGTCTCGGCGCCGTCGACGTCCGTGTCCGCTCCGACGGCGAGCTTCAGCGCCTCTTCCTCGAAGATCCGGATGAACTCGCCGCCGATCGCCTTGCGCTTGGCCTCGGGCTCGGTCAGGCCCTTGAGTCGATCGAGGAACCGCTGCTTGGCGTCGACGACGACCAGCGGCACCTGGAAGTGCTCGCCGAAGGTCTTCTCGACCTGCTCGGTCTCGTTCTTCCGCATCAGGCCGTGGTCGACGTAGACGCAGGTCAGCTGGTCGCCGACGGCCTGGTGGACGAGCAGCGCCGCGACGGAGCTGTCGACGCCGCCGGACAGGCCGCAGATCACCTTGCCGTCGCCGACCTGCTCGCGGATCAGGCGGATCTGCTCCTCGGCGATGTTCGCGGCGGACCAGTCCAGCGCGCAGCCGCAGACGTCGCTGAGGAAGGTCTGCAGGGTCTGCTGCCCGTACGGGGTGTGGACGACCTCGGGGTGGTACTGGATCCCGTAGATCCCGCGCTCGGTCGACTCGAAGGCCGCGACCGGCGAAGAGGTCGAGCTGGCGAGCGCCACGGCGCCCTCGGGCGGCGTGTAGACCGTGTCGCGGTGGCTCATCCAGGCGGGCTGGTCGTCCGGCTGGCCGCGCAGCAGCGTGCCGTGCTCGTGGACGGTCAGCTGCGAGCGTCCGTACTCGCCGACCTCGGCCGACTCGACGCGTCCGCCGAGCTCCTTGGCGAGCAGCTGCATGCCGTAACAGATGCCCAGCACGGGAACGCCCAACTCGAGCAGCCGCGGGTCGAGCGGCGGCGCCTCCGGGGAGTAGACCGACGCGGGGCCGCCGGAGAGGATGATCCCCTTCGGCTTGCGGCGCGCGACCTCCTCGGCGCCGACGTGGTGCGGCAGCAGCTCGCTGAAGACGCCGCACTCGCGGACGCGCCGGGCGATCAGCTGGCTGTACTGCCCGCCGAAGTCGAGCACGACCACCTCGTCGACCTTGAGGTCGACCGGCAGCGGGTTCACGGGGACGGGGCTATCGGCGTCGGTCACGGGCTCAGGTGGTGGGGTCGTGGACGTCGGGCGCGATCGCGATCCCGGCCCGGTTGAACTCGGCGAGGTCGAGGAACCCGCAGGTCGCCATCGACCGACGCAGCGCGCCGATCAGGTTGGTCGCTCCGTCACCGCTCAGGGCCGGCCCCATCAGGACCTGCTCCAGCGCGCCGACGGTGCCGACCTCGATCCGGCTGCCGCGCGGCAGGTCGCGGTGGACCGCCGTCGGCGTCCAGTGCCAGCCGCCGCCGGGAGCGTCGACCGCGCGCGAGAGCGGGGCGCCGAGCATCACGGCGTCGGCGCCGCAGGCGATCGCCTTCGCCAGGTCGCCGCCGGTGCGCATGCCGCCGTCGGCGATCACCTGGACGTACTCGCCGGTCTCCAGCACGTGGGTCGAGCGGGCGCCCGCCACGTCGGCGACGGCGGTCGCCTGCGGCAGGCCGACGCCGAGCACGTTGCGGACGGTCGATCCGCGACCGGCTCCGACCCCGACGAGCACGCCGGCGGCCCCGGTCCGCATCAGGTGCAGGCCGGTGTGGTAGCTGGAGCAGCCCCCGACGACGACCGGGATCGGCACCTCGGCGATGAACTCCTTGAGGTTCAGCACGTCGTGCTCGTCGTCCGGCGCGGGGCGCTCGGTGACGTGCTCGGCGCTGACCACGGTCGTGTGGATCGCGAGCACGTCGAGGCCCGCGTCGAGCGCGTGCTCGTAGTACTTGCGCACCCGCTGTGGGGTGAACGCCCCCGCGACGACGACGCCGGGCTCCGACTTGATCTCGCGGATCCGCTCGGCGATCAGCTCCGGCCGGATCGGCGCGGCGTAGAGCTCGCGCAGCCGCGCCAGCCCCTCGGCCCCCGACAGCGTGGCCAGCTGGGCGAGCTGGGTCTCGGCGTCCTCGTGACGCGTCCAGACGCCCTCGAGGTCGAGGATCGCCAGGCCGCCGAGCCGCCCGATCGTCTTCGCCGTGGCCGGCGAGACCGCCGCGTCCATCGGCGATGCGACCAGCGGCAACGCGAACCGGTAGGGGCCGAGCTTCCACGACACGTCGACTTCGTCCGGATTGCGCGTCCGGCGCGAGGGCACGATCGTGATGTCGTCGAAGCCGTAGGCGCGGCGGGCTTTCTTGCCGCGGCCGATCTCGATCTCCATTGGATGAAGGATCGCGCAGCAGACGATCCGGTGTCGAGTGGATCCCGCCGACCCGGTCCGGGCCGGCCGGGAACGCCGGCTCAGTCGTCGTCCGACGCGAGCGTGATCGGCTCGATCTCGACCTCGTGGATCAGCCGCTCGACCTGATGCGGATCGACCAGACCGGCGCCCAGTCGCTGCGTCGCGTCCGAGCCGCAGGCGACCGCGGTCCGCAGCGCGTCCTCCTCGGAGCGCCCCTCGTAGCGCGCCGCGACCAGCCCGGCCAGGAACGCGTCGCCGGCGCCGATCCCGGCCACCGCCTCGCGCACCGGGATCCGCGCCCGCAGCAGCCGCAGCGGTGCGGGCGTGCCGTTGGCCGGGTCGTCCCGCACGCCGGCCACGCAGCCGTCCTGGAGGGTCATGATCGCCTCGCGGACCCCGTGGTCGATCAGCTCGTGGATCGCCAGCGCGTAGTCCTCGTCGGTGGTGAACTCGTGCCCCACGACCTCCTCGGCCTCGAGCTGGTTCGGGGTCACGACGTCCGGCTCGGCCTTCAGCACGTGGCGGAACGGCTCGCCGTCGGTGTCGGCGTAGACCCGCACGTCCAGTCGGTGGAGATCGCGGACGAGGTCGGCGTAGATCGTCTCGGGGACGTTGCGCGGCAGCGAGCCGGCGAGCACCACGACGTCCGCCCCGCGGGCCAGGTAGAGCAGCTTGTCCCGGAACAGCTCGAGCTCGCGCTCGTTGACCTTCGGGCCCTTCTCGTTGACCTCGGTCTGGATCCCCGACGTCGGGTCGAAGACCGCCGTGTTGGTGCGCGACTCGTCCTCGATCCGGACGAAGTCGTTGAGGATCGACTCGCGGGTCAGCTGCTCGACCACGCGGGTGCCGGTCGCTCCCCCGGCGAACCCGGTGGCGATCACCGGCTGCCCCAGCGTCTTGAGGGTGCGGGCGACGTTGACGCCCTTGCCGCCGGCGAGCGTCGTCTGCTCGACCGCTCGGTGGCGGTGGCCGAGCCGGATGTTGGGAACGACCAGAGACCGATCGATCGCCGCGTTCAAGGTCACCGTGATGATCATCGCGCGCCCCGCAGCCTACGGGGTCGCCTGCCGATCAGCGGCTCGGCTCGTGCACGGCGACCGGGCGGCGCCGTCCCCGGCGCGCCAGAACGGCCAGCGCGACGACGCAGAGCAGCGCCACCACCAGCAGCAGCTGGACGCTGGTCCGGCCGAGGTTCTCGTCGAGCCGATCGCCGAAGCTCGCCGCCGCCACGGCCTCGGCGGTGACGGCCGGCACGCGGGCGACGACCCGGCCCCGCTGGACGACCTCGATCGTGCCGAGTCGTGCGCCGGCGGCGATCGGGCCCTCGACGTCGGCCGGCAGGCCGACGACCCGCTGCGTGGTGCGCTCGTCGCGCCGCACCGTCCGCCGTACGTCCTCCGCGGCGACCACCCGCACCGTCTGGTCGCGGTAGCGCAGCGGCAGCTCGGCCACGGTCGCGCCCCGCTTCAGCACCGCGCTGCGCTTGTAGCTCGACGTCGCGTAGCGCAGCAGCGCCAGGCTGTCGGCGTCGCGCTGGGCCTCGGAGTCCGTCCCGAGCACGACGGTGATCACGGAGATCCCGTTGCGCCTGCCGGTGCCGACCAGCGAGTAGCCGGACTTCCGCGTGTGGCCGGTCTTGGCGCCGTCGACCCACTCCTCCGTCTGCACCAGCCGGTTGCGGTTGGTGACGGTGATCTCCGGGCTCGCGGACTCCAGCCGCAGCGACTTCGCGTTGACGATCCGGCGGAAGTCCGGGTACTGCCGCAGCAGCAGCGTGATCTTGACCAGGTCGGCCGGGCTCGCGTGATGGCCGTCGGCGTCGAGTCCGACCGGGTTGCGGAAGCGCGCGCGGATCCCGATCTCACGGGCCTTGTCGTTCATCATCCGGACGAACCGCGGCACGCTGCCGCCGACCCCGATGGCGATCGCGTTCGCGGCGTCGTTGCCCGACGGCAGCAGCAGCCCGCCCAGCAGGTCGCGCATCGTCATCCGGTCGCCGGCGTGCAGCCCGGCGACCGATTCGACGGCCGCGCCGGGATAGGCGGGGACCGCGAACGTCTTCGTCAGGTCCGGTTCCCGTTCGAGCGCGACCAGCGCCGTCATCAGCTTGGTCGTCGAGGCGATCGAGCGCTGGTTGTCCGGCCGCCGCTCGAAGACCACGTCGCCGGTCGTGACCTCGACCGCGATCGCCGCCGGGGCGCTGACCTCGGGAGCGTCGGGAAGCTCGGCCGCACGTGCGGCACCCCCCGTACCGACGCCGACGCCGACCGCCACGAACGCCGCGACGATCGCCCGTCCCCGTCGCGAGCGGTCGCGCCGCTGCCGGCGGCGCACGGGTCCCGCGTCAGTCACGCAGACGGAGCCGTTGACCGGTCCGGATCGCCTGCGGGTCGACGTCGGGGTTGAGCTCCTGCAGCGCTTCGACCGTCAGGCCGTAGCGCTGGGCGATCTGCGACAGGTTGTCGCCCGGCCGCACGGTGTACGTGCGCCGGCCCTTGGTCGTCGAGGTCTTGGCCGTGGTGGTCGTCCCCGCCGCGGGGGTCGGGGTGTCCTCGCTCGTGCCGCTCTGGACCACGAGGAAGACGGCCAGGAGCACCGCGAGCAGGGCGCCCGGGGCGAGGAATCGGAGCGGGGAACTCGACGACATCATCGATCAGAATAGGTGTCGGCGAGGTCAGGTGAAGCGATGAACGCGTTCATCCAAGTCTCGCGGCCGTCGTACGCAGTTCCTCGGCGGCGCGCCGGGCGGCGTCCGCCGGATCGCCTCCGGCCTGCCGGAACGCCCCGACGATCGAGCGCGACGCGGTGATCAGCGCCGCTCCCGGCCCGGGGGCGAAGGCCGCGGCCAGGTCCTCGACCCGCCCGCCCTGGGCTCCGACGCCGGGCAGCAGGAAGGGGGTGCGCGGCATCAGCTCGCGGAGGCGCTCGAGGCGCTCCGGCGCGGTGGCGCCGACCACGGCGCCGACCGGGGTCAGTCCGTCCGCGCCGTCGACCGCCTCGGCCCCGAGCGCGGCGACCAGCCGCGCGGTCAGGGACCAGAAGGGCTCGCCGGACTCGCCGGGCTGCTCCTGCAGATCGTCGGCGCCGGGGTTCGACGTGCGGACCAGCACGTACGTGCCGCCGCCGCTCGGCCGACCGGCCGCGATGAAGGGCTTGATGCTGTCGCCGCCCATGTAGGGGGCGACGGTGACGGCGTCGGAACGGGATCCCGCTACGGGTCCCCAGGGGGTCTCGATGCCGTCGAAGGCGGCTTGGGCGTAGGCCTGGGCGGAGACGTCGATGTCGCCGCGCTTGGCGTCGAGGATCACCAGCAGCCCGAGGTCGCGGGCGTGATCGGCGACCTGCTCGCGGGAGCGGATGCCCACCGCACCGAGTCGCTCGAACGACGCGCTCTGCAGCTTGACCGCCACGCACGCCGGGGCCACCGCGTCGAGGACGCGACGACAGTGCGCCGTGACGGCGTCCGCCGCGGCATCAGCCGCAGCGGCGCCGAGCGCGACGGTGTCCGCGCCGGGCCACAGTTGCGTCGGGTCGGGATCGAGCCCGACCGCGATCGCACTGTCCCGGCGACGGACGGCGGACGCCAGCCGGTCCCCGAAATGCGGGGCCGACTGCGCGTCAGGGGCCATCACGCTCAGGCGACGGCCTTCTTCAGCGCGGCGCCGGCCGAGAACTTCGGCAGCTTCTTCGCCGCGATGTCGATCTGCTGGCCCGTGGCGGGGTTGATGCCCTTGCGCGCGCTGCGCTCGGCCACCGAGAACTTGCCGAAGCCGGAGAAGGTCACGTCGCTGCCACGCGACAGGGCGTCGCTGATGGTCTCGAGGACGGCGTCGACTGCGGCCTGCGCGTCCTTCTTGCCGAGTCCGGCCTTCTCGGCGACGTGGTCCACGAATTCTGCCTTGGTCACTTTCGCTCCTCCTGTGGGGCGCCTCATCGAAATGGGGCTTTCGCGTGCTCGCCCCCCGCAGGATGCGGGACGGCGGCCCGTTCCGCAGCGTCAGCCACGGAACAGACGGCGAAAGTGTGCCTTCCCAGCAGGACGGAATGCGGTCCGACCCCCCGTCGGCGCGCCGCGGAAGCCCCGATCCGGCCCTTCCGCGGACTCGATCGACGGTCTCAGCAGGGGCCGGGAGAAGCTGGTTGGATGGTCCGTATGACGCTGGAGCGAATCGCCTGGACCGGAGTCGTCCTGGCGTGCCTGATCACCGCGCTGCTGCTCGTCATCGGCGGCTTCCTGGGCTACGCCGGACTGACCGCCGCCGTCGCCCTGGCCGCGGCCACAAACCTGCGCTGAGCAGGGAGAACGTGGCCTGACCGGCGCGCCGCGAACGGCGCGGCGGCCCGCCGACGAAGGCTCCGTGGATGGCTACGCGCCGTCGTCCAGGCCGAGCGCCCGGCGGAGTTCGCGAGCCGCGTGACCGCGGTGCGAGACGGCCGATTTCTCGGCCGGCGTCAGCTCCGCCATCGTCCGTCGAGCGGATCCGCCGGACGCCGATTGTTCGTCGGGGATAAAGATCGGGTCGTAACCGAATCCGCCGTCCCCGCGGGGCCCTTCGGCCATCGTTCCGGTGCAGCGACCCTCGACGATCTGCTCCGTCCTGGTCCGCGGATCGACGTACGCGATCGCACAGACGTAGGCGATCGCGCTGCCGGCCGGAACCTGCTCGGCGAACAGCGCGAGGTTCTCCTCGTCGCTCGCGTCGTCGCCGGCGAACCGCGCGGAGCGGACCCCGGGACGGCCGTCGAGCGCGTCGGCCACGATCCCGGAATCGTCGGCGAACGCCGCCCGTCCGGTCGCCGCCGCGGCGGTCCGGGCCTTCTCCAGAGCGTTCTCGGCAAAGGTCTCCCCGACCTCCGGCGGCAGATCGACGTTGTCGGGCAAGGGGATCACCGTCCACGGCGCGAGCAGCGCCGTGAACTCCTCGACCTTGTGGGCGTTCTGGGTCGCCAGGATCAGGGTGGGCACCCGGCCATCCTACGGTCGGGTGCCCTCCTGCGAGCGGGACGAGCCCGCGGGATGACCCGGTTACTTCGGGGCCTTGCCCGCCGCGCCGATCGCCGCCTTGACCTTCTCGATCACCGCCTGGGCGATGCCGCCGCCCTTGAGGCCGCCGGCGGCGAGCACCACGCCGGCCATCACCGCGGCGATCAGCATCGCCAGCGCCACGTACTCGACGGTGCCCTGACCGCGGTCGTCGCGCAGGCGCAGCGCGCGGTGGTGCAGGTCGGCGGTGAGCGCCATCAGGGGCCGCGGCAGGCGCGAGCGCACCGGGGCCGGAACGGGAACGGACATCTGGATCCTCCAAGGGGTTCGTACGGAGAAGCCGTTCCGAATCGGCGGTCGCGTCCTGGCGGCCGGGAGCGGAGCGGGTTCGTTGCCCGGCGATCCTCACCCGACGGCCACTGCCACCTCCAGTCCCAAACCGTGCAGAATCAGCGCCATATGCGCGTTCTCGTCGTGTCCAACATGGCACCGGACGCCGAGCACCCGGAACGTGGGAGCTTCGTCCGCGACCAGGTCGCCGCGTTGCGGCGGCTGCCGGATCTGGACGTCCGGTTCGAGGAGTTCGCCCCCGGCGGCTACCGCCGCGCCGCGCGTGCCCTGCGCGCGCACCATCGCGGCGAGCGCTACGACGTCGTCCACGCGCACTTCGGCCTGACCGCGATCCCCGCGCTCGGCGTCCGCGCGCGGGTCCGCGGGGTCACGCTGCACGGCCGGGACCTGCGGCACCGCAAGTCGCGGATCGCGACGCTGGCGGTCCTGCCGACCCAGCGACTGATCGGTCTCGCCTCCGACGACCTGGCGCGGATGCTGCCGCGACCGTTCCGGCGGCGGATGCGCTCGCTGCCGGTCGGGTTGTCGCTCGAGCGGTTCGGGCCGACGCCCCGCCCCGAGGCCCGCGCCGCGCTGGGCCTGGATCCCGCGGCGGAGTTCCTGTTGTTCCCCTACGGCGCCGACCGCCGGGTCAAGCGGGTCGACCGGGCCCAGGCGCTGGCCGACGCCGTCGGCCTGCCGCTGCGCACGCTCGGGGGCCAACCGCCGGAGTCGATGCGGGCGTGGCTGAACGCCGCGACGGCGGTGGTGATCCCCAGCGAGCACGAGGGCTTCGGCCTGGCGGCGGTCGAGGCCCTGGCCTGCGACGTCCCGGTGCTGGCCACGCCGACCGGTGCCCATCCCGAAACCGTCGGCGCGGTCGACGGCTGCCTCTGCGCGCCGTGGGACCTCGAAACCTGGCGTACGGCGCTGGCCCCGCACCTGGCTACCGCAGACCCTCGTGTTCCTGGCCGAGCGATCGCGGAGCGCCACGGAACGGCGGTCTACGCGCAACGTCTCGTGGAGGCCTGGCGCACGATCCTGTCCGGCGCGTAGACTCGGGCCCTCGGGTCCCCGCACGAACACGCTGTACCCGCTCCTCCTTCATGACCAGTCTCTTTGACCGCATTCGCCAGCGACGGGATCAGGCCGCCCCGCCCGACGGATCCCCGGATCCGCCCGCGGACGCCCCGTCCACCGAGGCTCCGACCGAGGTCCACCCGACCACGGGATCGTCCGTCTGGTCGACGGGCGACGCGTCCGGCGGGGCGACGTCCCCGGCGGCGGGCGACCTGACCACGGTCCAGCCCGCGGTCTCCCCCGGCGACCGGTCCGCCGACGGACCCGCGACCGAATCCGCCGCCGACGCCGGTGCGTCGACCGGCGCGGCCGCGCCGACGGCGCCCTCCGAGGGGTCGACCGCGGACGCCTCCGCCGCGAGCATCCCGCCCGGCGACGCGCCCGGCGCCCCGGTGCCGACGACCGCCGACGCGTCGGCGCCCACCGAGACCCGTTCGCTGGCCGACGAGGCCGCGCTCGCGGCCGAGTTGCCCGACGCGATCCCGTCGCGGACGACGAAGCCCTCTCGGGAATCATCCGGCCTGACGCCGCTGATCCCCTCGGGTCCGCCCAGCCCGCCCACGCCCGAGTCCGCCGCGAGCGCGGAGCCCGGCGCCGCCGCGGCCCCCGCCGTGCCGCAG
>JBAZOW010000018.1:0-22888 GCA_041648495.1 Patulibacter sp. | reverse complement strand
CCAGAACAGGGTGCTCCGCGGCACGCCCGTGCTCGCCAGGCTGCGCAGCACCCCGGCCTCGCGGTCGGCCGCGCCGGCGGTGGTCCCGATCAACGCCGCCCCGATCAGTCCGGGTCCGAGCAGCAGCGCCATCGTCACGATCGTGCGGTCGGTGCCGCCGAGCCGCCCCCGGTCGACCAGGACGGTCATCGCCAGCAGTGCCAACGGCAGGGCGAAGACCACCAGTCCCGCGCCGATCCACACCGAGCGGTTGCGCCGCAGCTTGAGCAGCTCGGCCCGCACCATCCGCGTCATGCCGCCACCTCCGTCCGGTCGCGCGCATCGATCGCGCCGTCCTCGCTCGGCCGGCTCTCGGCCGCCCGGTCGAGCAGGCCCAGCACGCGGTCCTCGAACCTCCCGCTGGTCCGCGTCACGCCGTAGGGCGCGAAGCCGTGGCCGACCAGGTGCCGGACCAGCTCGGACGTGACCTGGCGCTCGCCGGCCCGCCCGCCGATCCGCAGCTCGACCTCGATCCGCCGCTCACCGGCGGTCGCCGACCGGACGTCGGGCCGGCCCGCCAGCGACGCGACGGCGTCGGCCGCGTGCTCCAGCTCGATCTCGACCCGCGGCCGTCCCACGCCGGCCAACTCGTCGAGCGTGCCCTGGGCGAGGATCCGGCCGTCGCGGATCACCGCGGCCATGTCGCAGATCCGCTCGACCTCGTCGAGCAGGTGCGACGAGAGGAAGACCGTTCGCCCCTCGGCCACCAGCTCGCGGACCAGCGCCCGCAGCTCGCGGATGCCGGTCGGGTCCAGGCCGTTGGCGGGCTCGTCGAGGATCAGCAGCTCGGGGTCCGACAGCAGGCAGCGGGCGATCCCGAGCCGCTGGCGCATGCCGAGCGAGTAGCCGCCGACGTGCTGGTCCTTGCGCCCGCTCAGTCCGACGCGCTCCAGCACCGCGGGGATCCGCGCCGCCGCCTCCGGGCCGACGACCGCCGCGTGAACCCGCAGGTTCTCGACCGCGCTCATCCGGGCGTGGAACCGCGGCTCCTCGACGATCGCGCCGACCCGTCGCAGCGCCTCGCGGCGCTCGCCCGGCAGCGCGTGGCCGAACAGCCGCGCCTCGCCCGCGTCGGCGGCGGTCAGGCCCAGCAGGGTGCGGATCACGGTCGTCTTGCCCGCGCCGTTGGGCCCGAGGAAGCCGAAGGCGACGCCGCGCGGCACCGTCAGGTCGACGCCGCGGATCACGTGGCGGTCGCCGTAGCGCTTGCGCAGGCCGCGGATCTCGAGGACGGGTGGGGAGGTCGGCTGTTGCATGTCCCCAGCCTGCTCACCGTCGAGCCCACCGGCATCGGCCTCCGGGACCGATCGCCGTCCGTCTCAGGGATGAGATCCGGCCCGGATGCTCTCCCTCGCCCCGCCCGTCACTCCTGCCCGGGGCGCACCACGCCGTGCTCGTAGGCCCAGACGACCGCCTGCACCCGATCGCGCACGTCGAGCTTGCGCAGCATGTTGGAGACGTGGGTCTTGACCGTCGCTTCGGTCAAGACCAGGCGCTCCGCGATCTCCAGGTTCGAGAGCCCGCCCGCCACCAGCCGCAGCACCTCGCGCTCGCGCTCGGTCAGGTCTCCGAGCTCGGCGTCCGCTCCCTTCGCGGGCGGCGCCAGGTCTCCGCCGAACCGCTCCAGCAGCCGCCGCGTGACGCGCGGGGCCAGCAACGCCTCCCCCTCGGCCACGACCCGCACCGCGTGGACCAGGTCGTCCGGCCGGGTGTCCTTCAACAGGAACCCCGAGGCCCCGGCGCGCAGCGCCGCGTAGACGTACTCGTCCAGGTCGAACGTCGTCAGGATCACGACCTTGCCCGCGTCGGCGGCGATGATTCGGCGGGTCGCCTCGATCCCGTCGACCTCCCCCATCCGGATGTCCATCAGGACGACGTCGGGCCGCCGCAGCCAGGCCTGCTCGGCCCCGTCCGCCCCGTCCGCGGCCTCGCCGACCACCGTGATGTCGGGCGACGCCTCGAGGATCATCCGGAACCCGGAGCGCAGCAGCTCCTGGTCGTCGACGAGAAGCACCCGGATGCTCATGCGCTCTCAGCCTGACGGTCGGCGCGGTCGGACGCGGAGCCGGCGAGCGGCACCGTGACCGCCAGTCGGGTGCCGCCGCGCGGCCCCGGCCCGATCGCGAACCGCCCGTTCAGCACGGCCACCCGCTCGCGGATCCCCAGCAGCCCGTGCCCGCCCTCGGCCCCGCGATCGAGATCGTCCCCCGCCGCCGTGCGCTCCAGCCCGACGCCGTCGTCCTCGACCGACACCGAGACCTCGTCGTCGGCGACCCGCACCGCTACCCAGGCGGTCTCGGCCGCGGCGTGCCGCAGCACGTTGGTCAGTCCTTCCTGGGCGACGCGAAGGAGCGAGCCCCCGACCGTCGCCGGCGCCGCGGTCAGATCACCCTCGACCGTCAGCTCGACCCGTTGGCCGCTCGCCCGCACCTGCTCGACGATCCGTGGCAGGGCGTCGAGTCCCTGCTGAGCCCGGCGCTCCGGCTCGCCGTCGTCACCGACCCGCATCGCGTGGAGCATCGCCCGCAGCTCGCCCATCGCCGACCGGCCCGTCTCGGAGACCGCGCGCAGCGCCTCACGGGCGCGGATCGGGTCCGCGTCCCAGACGACGTCCGCCGCTTCGGCCTGCACCACCATCACCGCCACGTTGTGGCTGACGAGGTCATGCAGGTCACGGGCGATCCGCACGCGCTCCTCGGCTACCGCCCGAGCGCCCCGCGCGTCCCGCTCCCGCTCCAGATCGCGGGCCCGGGCCTCGAGCGACGCCGCGTACTGGGCGCGGGTCCGCAGCGAGAACCCGACCAGCCAGGCCGCCGCCGCGATCAGGCCCGAGAGCCCCGCCATCACCACCACGAAGTCGCTGCCGGTCCCCCCGCGGATCGAGAGGCTGACCACGACGAGCGTCAGCGCCGTCGTCGCCGCGGCGAGCAGCGAGCGGGCGACCGGCCACGCGGTCGCCAGCGCGGCGAGCGGCAGCGTCGGGGCGAGCGCGACCAGCAGGAAGAGCGAGGCGTCGGCGTCGCTCGAGAGCATCGTCAGCGGCACCACGGCCAGGCTGGTCGCCCAGGCGACCGGTGGGTACCGGAAGCGCAGGCCGACCGCCAGGACGGTCACGACGCAGAGCAGCGCGAGCTCGAGCCCGACCGCGAGCGGCCGGTAGGACCCCAGCAGCAGCGGGGCCAGCAGCGCGGGAGGAAGGGTCGGCCCCCAGGTCCACAGACGCTCCAGCCAGAGCGGCGTCGCCGGGCCGCCGAAGCCGGCCGTCGCGGTCGTGGTGCCGTCGGCGTCCGGCGGGTCGTGCATCGATCCATCGTCGCGCAGAAGCGACTCCCCCGCGACCGTCGTGAGGATGAACCGCGGTTCATCCTCACGACCGATGGACCCGGCCTCCTCCCGGGTGCCGCGAGCCAGGCCGAAGAACGACCAGGCCCACCCCCACGACGCTCGCGGCGGGGCCCGGTCTCAGTCCTTCTAGCCCTGCTCGGGCTCGGTGCCGGTGCCCGTGTCGTGCTTGCCGTTGGCCAGGCGCCACGCCAGCCGCGACTGCAGCGACCACAGCTCGATGAAGCCCGGCGACGCGTCCTGCGCGAACAGTCCGCCCGACTCCGAGAACGTCGCCAGCTGCGCGTCGTAGACCGCGTTGGCCGACTCACGCGTGACCACGCGCGCCGAGCCCTTGTAGAGCTTCATGCCGATCGTGCCCGTCACCCGCAGGTTGACGTGCTCGATGTACGCCTGGATGTCGGTCCGCAGCGGCTCCCACCAGAGGCCGGCGTAGACCAGGTAGGCCCACTTCTGGTCGAGGCCCGGCTTGAACTGGTTCTGGTGGATCGTGCCGACCAGGCGCTCCAGCTCCTTGTGCGCCGGCAGGATGATCGCGGCGGCCGGAACCTCGTAGATGTCGCGGACCTTGAGCCCGACGATCCGGTCCTCGATGTGGTCGAGGATCCCGACGCCGTGCTTGCAGCCCAGCGTGGCGACGCGCTCGAGCAGCTCGACGATCCCCAGCCGCTCGCCGTCCAGCGCGACCGGCACGCCGGCCTCGAAGGTGATGTGGACGGTCTCGGACTCGTCCGGCGCCTCCTCGGGGCGCGTGACGAGCTGGAAGACGTCGTCGTCCGGCGCGTGCGACAGGTCCTCGATCCAGCGGCCCTCGGACGAGCGACCCCAGAGATTGTCGTCGATCGAGTACGGCGCCGGGGCGCCTTCGGGCGTGTTCTTGACCGGGATGTTGTGCTCGCGGGCGTAGGCGAGCTCCTCGTCGCGGCCCATCGCCCAGGAGCGCACCGGGGCGATCACCTTGAGCTCGGGGGCGAGCGTGGCGATCGTGGCCTCGATCCGGACCTGGTCGTTGCCCTTGCCGGTGCAGCCGTGGGCGATCGTGTCGCAGCCGTGCGTCCGCGCGTAGTCGCAGGCGAGCTTGGCGATCAGCGGACGACCGAGCGACGTGAACGCCGGGTAGCCGTCGCCGTAGTTGACGTTGGCCTTGATCGCGGGGATCAGGTACTCGTCGGCGAACTCCTGGCGGGCGTCGTGGACGATCGTCTCGACGGCGCCGAGCAGCTTGGCCTTGTCGGTGACCTCGTCGTAGTCCTCGCCGGGCTGACCCAGCTCGACGGTCAGCGTGACGACCTCGGCCTGGTACTCGTCCTGGATCCACTTGAGCATGACGCTCGTGTCGAGGCCGCCCGAGTACAGCAGCAGGACCTTGCGGACCTCGTCCTTGTCCGCCAGGTACGACGCTACACGCGTCTGACCGGGCTGCGCCACGCGTCGGACCTCGGTGTGCTCGTGCTCGTCGATCGGGTCGGGTGCGGGCGTCTGGTCGGTCATAGCGAGGGAAGGGTACCCCGCGGTCCATCGATCGTGAGTGACGACCCGGCACGACTCCGCGGGATGCCCCGCGTCGGCGCGACGAGCGGCCGGTGCACGACGGTCCGCGGTGCCTCGCTTCGCGGACGGACCCGCGATGATGGAGACGATGAGCAGCGATCCGCCACTCTCCCCGCGCGGCCGCGCCGTGCGGCGGATCACCGTCGTGGTCCTGCTCGCGCTGGTCGCGGCGACGGTGATCGCGTTCCTCGTCCGCGAGGGCCCCGACGGCGGCGCGACGGTCGCCGATCCACCCGCCGCCGACGTCGAGCGGACCCGCACCGAGCAGTACACCGTCGACAGCACGGCGGCCGATCGCAAGCTCGTCCAGACCGTGGTGCGGCCGGAGGGCGACGTCGCCGATCGTCCGCTGTTGATCTTCCTGACCGGCAAGAACCAGGACCCCGCCCAGATCGGCGGTGACGTGATGCGGGCCGCCGTCGGGCGCCTCGGCGACCGAGCGCCGATCGTCGTGCTGCCCGCCAACGACGGCGGGTCCTACTGGCACGACCGACGCAGCGGTCGCTGGCGGGAGTACGTGCTCGACGAGGCGATCCCCGCGGCGCTGCGCCGCTACGACCTGGATCCGGCGCGGGTGGCGATCGGCGGGATCTCGATGGGCGGCGCCGGGGCGTTCTCGATCGCGGCCCGCAGCGACCGGCCGTTCTGCGCGGTCGGCGGACACTCGGCGGCGTTCTGGCCCGCGTGGGAGGGCTCCGCGCCCGGCGCCTACGACGACGCCGAGGACTTCCGGCGCAACGAGCCGATGGCCGCCGTGCTCGATGGCAGCACGCGCTACGGCGTGCCGCTGTGGCTCGACATCGGCCGCAGCGACCCGTTCGTCGCGGCGAACCGCCAGGTCGCCGACGCCCTACGGCGCAACGGCGAGCAGGTCACCGCGCGGTTCCCGTCCGGAGACCACGACGGCGCCTACTGGCGCGCGCACATGGCCGACTGGCTGGCGTTCTACGCCGACGCGCTGGCCGACTGCGCCTGAGGCGCGCGAGAGCGCTTCGCCTCTCGGCACGCTGGACGCTCGGCGGTACGGGTGTACAGCTCTCGCGTCGCGCGCACCGATCTGCTCGGCTCTTGAACGCCTCAGTTGCCTCGATCAGCGCGGCGGGTCGCCGATGCCGTCGACGGTCGACGGGGCGACCGGGTCCGCGGCGAAGCCGGGCGCGGCGACGTGCTGCACCGTCTGCGGGCCACCGTCGAAGGGCGGGAACGCCTCGGTCAGCAGGGAGCCGTAGACGCCGGCGCGGAACAGGTACGAGTAGCAGTACTCGATGATCCGCTGCATGCCCTGGGGCATCCGACCGGTGATCACGACGACGATCCAGGCCAGCATGACGATGAAGCCGCCGACGATGGCGAGCACGTAGCCGATGATCCAGACGGGGATCAGCAGGAAGGCGCGGAAGAACGTCAGCAGCCGGCTGTACTTCTCCAGCGGCGGGCCGATGTCGAGCACCGCCGGGTACGCAAGGTCGACGTTGCCCGAGAACGGCGGGTACGGATCGACGAGCAGGTAGTAGTAGCTCATGACCCGTGCGTAGTAACGGTGGAAGCCGGCGACGAAGTCGTACAGGCCCTTCGGGTAGCGGGCCGTGAACACGATCGCGAACCAGGCGAAGAACACGGCGAAGTACGCGACGAGCCCGTAGAAGGCCAGCACGAACAGGTGCGGGATCACGAGCAGACCGCGGAAGAACGTCGTCAGGCGGCTGCGCCGCTCGACGTACTCCGCGGAGTACGTGGTGGTGTTGGGTGGAAGCACGGTGATCCTTCGATCCTTGAGTCACGGCCGGAGTCTCCGGACGTTGAGCGCGTACACGCTCTCACACCGAGCGGCGGCTGGGGTGTCGGTCGTAGCGCGGGGCCGCTGCGACCAGCCGGTACCGTGCACGCGGTGGAACCGATCCCGATCCAGCAGGCCCGTGCCCGCTACCTCGAGCTGATGGCGTCGCCGCGGGGCCTGCTGGAGCTGTACGACCCCCAGGACGCCCGTTCCGCACTGATCCCCGCCGGGGCTCTGGTCTTCGCGCTCGGGGCCTGGGAGACGTTCTGCGAGGAGGTGCTGCGGGCCGCGGCGGTCGCGGTCGTCGGCGCGACCCGGCGGCCGGAGGACCTGCCGCGCGCGGTCAAGGAGCAGTTGGTGCACGTCCACGGCGAGCCCGGCGAGCCGTGGGACCACGTGCAGCGCAAGCTGGCGGGCAACTGGCAGCGGATGGCCGTCCGTCACCTGGGCGGCGCGCTGGAGTACCGGTTCCGGCACTGGAACACCCCGAGCGGCGCCGGGGTCGACCGGCTCGCCGAGCTGGTGGCCGGGATGCCGCCGATCTCGCCCCGCTGGCCGGCGCTCGACGGCCATCCCGGCGCCGACGTGCTCGACGACGCGATCCGCCGCCGTGGCGAGGCGGTCCACCTGGCGCGTACGGACTTCGGCGCCGACGCGATCGAGCCGGTGCTCGACCTGCTCGACGGGATCGTCGCGGTCACCGGAGAGGTCGTGGCCAAACGGATCGGCCACCTGCCGCCGGTCACCGCGGGCTGAGCGCCGCCGCACAAGATCGACCGGTCGTCATTCGACCGCCCAGGGATGGCGAACGACGACCGGTCGTCGTTCGCGCCGCGGTCCTTCTCAGCCCGCGAGACCCGCCGCGATCCGGGCGACGCCGTCGTCGATCTGGGGATCGAGGATCGTCAGCGGCGGCAGCAGCCGCAGCGAGGTCGGCCGCGGCGCGTTGACCCAGACGTCGTGCTCGGCGAGCAGCTTGCCGGCGATCGCCGCCGTCGAGCCGTGGCGTTCGATCACGTCGCCCTCGAGCTCGACGCCGAGCATCAGCCCGCTGCCGCGCACGCTCTCGACGCCGGGGACCGCTTCCAGACCGGCGCGGAACCGCGCGCCCGCCTCGTCGACCCGCGCCAGGAACCGCTCGTCGTCGACGATCCCGAGCACCGCGTGGGCGGCGGCCGCCACCAGCGGACCGCCGGCGAAGGTCGACCCGTGGTCGCCCGGCTGGAACGTCTCGTAGAGGTGCGGCGCGGTGATCAGCGCGCCGATCGGCAGGCCGTTGGCCAGCGCCTTGGCGACGGTGATCGCGTCCGGGGTCACCCCCGTCGCCTGGTAGCTCCACAGGTGGCCCGTCCGACCGACGCCGGTCTGGACCTCGTCGAAGATCAGCAGCGCGTCGTGGGCGTCGCAGGCGTCGCGGACGGCCCGCAGCAGGTCGTGGGGCAACGGCAGCACGCCGCTCTCGCCCTTGATCGTCTCCAGCAGCACCGCGGCGGTGCCGTCGTGGATCGCGCCGACGATCGCCTCGGTCGTGTTGGGCACCGCGCGGAAGCCGGGCACCAGCGGGGCGAACGGCTCCTGCTTGGCCTCCTGCGGGGTCGCCGACAGCGCGCCGTAGGTGCGGCCGTGGAAGCCCTCGTGGACGGTGAGGATCTCTCCCCCGCGCTTGTGCCGCCGCGCGAGCTTGATCGCCGCCTCGTTGGCCTCGGCCCCCGAGTTGGTGAAGAAGACGCCCCCGTCGAGCGACGACGTGGCCAGCCGCTGCGCCAGCTTGACCGGGCCGGTCAGGTGCATCAGGTTGCTGGTGTGGAGCAGCGTGCCGGCCTGCTCGGTGATCGCCTCGGTGACCGCCGGGTGGCCGTGGCCGAGCGAGGTGACGCCGAGCCCGCAGAGCAGGTCGAGAATCCGTCGCCCGTCGACGGTGTGCAGCCAGACGTCAGCGCCCGACGCCACCGCCACCGGCAGGCGGGCGTAGGTCGGCAGGACGTGGCGACGCTCGATCGCCTCGAGGTCGGACAGCGGCAGGTCGCGCATCAGCGTCACCGGGCCGGGCGGATCTGGGTGCCGCAGCCGTCGTCGGTGAACAGCTCCAGCAGGACGGAGTGCGGACGGCGCCCGTCGACGATGCTCGCCGCGCCGACGCCGCTGTGCACCGCATCGACGCACGCCTGCAGCTTCGGCCGCATCCCGCCGTCGATCCCCTCCAGGGCCGTCTCGACCTCGTCGGTCGCGGCCTGGACGATCAGGCTGTCCGGGTCGTTGACGTCGCCCAGCCACCCCGCGACGTCGGTCAGGAAGATCAGCCGGGTCGCGCCGAGCGCGCGGGCGACCGCCGCCGCGGCCTCGTCGGCGTTGATGTTGTGCGGGCGGCCGTCCTCGTCGGAGCCGACCGACGCGATCACCGGCACGAAGTCCTCGGCGATGTGGTCGATCACGCCGGTGTCGACGCGGGTGACCCGGCCGACGAAGCCGACGTCCTCGCCGTTCGGGCCGACCGTGGTCTCGACCTGGAACAGCCCGCCGTCGTCGCCGGACAGGCCGACCGCGGCGTGGCCGTGACGACCGATCCGGACCACGATGTCCTTGTTGACCTTGCCGACGAGAACCATCTTGGCGACCTCGACGGTCGCGGCGTCCGAGACGCGCAGGCCGCCGCGGAACTCGACCGGCAGGCCGAGCCGCTCCATGTACTCGGTGATCGCGGGTCCGCCGCCGTGGACGACCACCACGTTGATCCCGACGTACTTGAGCAGCGCGACGTCGCGGGCGAAGTCCTCGCGCAGCGCCGGGTCGGTCATCGCCGCCCCGCCGTACTTGATCACGATCGTCCGCTCGCGGAACTGGCGGATGTACGGCAGCGCCTCGAGCAGCGTCGAGACGTCGCGCACGCCGGTGCCTTCGGCGAGGGTGCTGAGGATCGGATCGCTCACGTGGTGTATTCCCCGTTGAAGGTCACGTACTCGTGGCCGAGGTCGCTGAAGTAGACCTCGGTCTCGTTGGCGTAGGCCACCGGCTGCCCATTGTCGCCGACCGCCGGGCCGATCGTCACGTCGTAGTCGATCTCGGGACCGGCGACCAGGGCGCTCAGCGCCTCGCGGTCGAAGACGACCTCCTGGCCGTCGCGGCAGACCTCGACGCCCTCGATCCGGATCTGCAGCGGGGTCAGAGCCGGTCCGGGCAGGGCCGCGCCGGCCGCCTGGACGATCCGGCCCCAGTTGGGATCGCCGCCGTAGAGCGCGGTCTTGACCAGCGGGCTGTTGGCGACGTTGCGGGCGACCCGCTCGCAGCTCGGTCCGTCGCTGCCGCGGACGGTCACCCGTCCGACGCGCCGCGCACCCTCGCCGTCCTTGACGATCAGCAGCGCCAGCTGCCGCAGCACCGCGTCGAGCGCCAGTCCGAAGCGCTGCTCGTCGGCGGACTGCGGCTCGACCCGCACGCCCCTGGCGCCGGACGCGATCAGCACCGCGGTGTCCGACGTCGAGAGCTGCCCGTCGACGGAGATCCGGTCGAAGCTGCGCTGGATGCAGACCCCGAGCAGCAGGTCGGCGCTGGCCGCGTCCAGGTCCGCGTCGGTGGTGACGAAGCAGAGCATCGTGGCGAAGCTCGGCTGGATCATCCCGGCGCCCTTGCAGGCCGCGCTGATCGTCACCGGACCGCCTTCGAGCTGCACGGTGACCGTGACCCGCTTCGGGAACAGGTCGGTGGTCTCGATCCCCTGGCGGAAATCGTCGTCGCCGTCGGCCCGCAGCTCGCGCCCGGCGGCGGCGACGCCCTCGGGCACGACGTCCATCGGCAGCGGCACGCCGATCACGCCGGTCGCGCAGACCGCGACCTGGTCGTCGTCGAGGCTCGCGGCCACCGCGGCGGCGTGGCGGACCTGGCGGGCGGTATCGAAGCCGTCGCGGCCGGTGCCGGCGTTGGCGTTGCCGCTGGTGATCACGACGGCCCGCAGGGCGTCGCAGCGCGACTCCTGCAGGGTGACCAGCACCGGGGGCGCGGCCGCTCCGGACCGGGTGAAGCGGGCGGCGCTGACCGCGTCGGGCGCGTCGCAGACCAGCAGCGCGACGTCGCGCGCCCCGGACGGCTTGATGCCCGCGGCGACGCCGGCGGCACGGAACCCCTGCGGCAGTCCGCGGTCACGCACGTCGACGATGCTCTCGGGCACCTCGACCCAGCGCGAGCGGAAGAACGCGTCTCCGACGTGGTCGTCCGACGGTGGACCAGATGCAGCCATTCCGTCCAGTCTAAGCCGACGATGCTCGGCCGGGCGGCGTGGTGCCACCCGACCGATCGTCGCTACCGCAGGCCCTCGTCCTCGTCCCGCCCGTAGGCGATGTTCAGGCACTGGACCGCCTGACTCGACGTGCCCTTCCAAAGGTTGTCGATCGCGCCGAAGACCAGCACGTGACCGGAGCGGGCGTCGACGTGGGCGCGGAGGCGGGCGTAGTTCGTTCCCTGGACGTCGCGCATCCCGGGCTCGGCCGAGGTGACCTCGACGAACCGCTCGTCGGCGTAGGCGTCGGCGAAGATCTCCGCGACCTCGTCGGCGCCGACCGGCGCGCGCGGCCGGACGTAGCAGGAGACCAGCTCGCCCTGATCGACCGGCACCAGATGCGGCACGAAGACCGGCTGGATCGCCGCGTCCATCCCCGCCCCCGCCAGCTCCTGGCGGATCTCGGGCTGATGGCGGTGCCCCGCGACGCCGTAGGCGTGCACGTTCTCGGAGACGTCGACGTAGTGGGTCGAGCGGGCCAGCTTGCGGCCCGCGCCGGAGACCCCGGTCTTGGCGTCGATGATCACCTCGTCGATCACCCCGGCCCGCGCCAGCGGCGTCAGCCCCAGCAGCGCGGCGGTCGGGAAGCACCCCGGTCCGGCGATCAGGCGACCGTTGTCGCGCACGGTCGACAGCTCGCCGCGGTGGACCTCGGGCAGGCCGTAGACGGCCGTGCCGAACAGCTCTGGCGCGACGTGCACGTCGCCGTACCACTCGCGGTAGGTCGCGTCGTCCTGCAGGCGGAAGTCGGCTGACAGGTCGAGCACCAGCAGCCCGCGGGCGTGCAGCGCCGCGACGGCCTCGCTCGACGCCCCGTGCGGATAGCCGACGACGGCGACCTCGTGGGCGTCGGCGATCGCCTCGACATCGGGCTCGCTGAGCACCGCCGGGACGCGGTGGTGCGGGTAGAGCTCGTCCAGGCGCATGCCGGCCTCGGCGCGGGCGGTGATCGCCCCGAGCCGGAAGAACGGGTGCCGGTCGATTAGCCGGGCGACGAGCGCGCCGGCGAACCCGGACGCGCCGAGCACCGCGACCCGCGGGGACTCAGCCACGGAGCACCCCGCCAACCTGCTTGGACAGCGCGGCGACGATCTTGTCGCGGGTGCCGCCGATCTCCTCGTCGGTCAGCGTCCGGTCGGCCGCGCGCAGGCGGACGTGGAGCGCCAACGATACGTGGCCGTCGTCGACGCCCTTGCCGCGGTAGGCGTCGAAGACCCGCACGTCCTCGAGCAGGGCTCCCCCGGCCTTGCGGACCGTCTCGACGACGCGCGACGAGGTGACCTCGTCCGCGACCACGACGGCCAGGTCGAAGCGCGCGTCGGGGAACTGCCCGACCGCGCGGAAGTCGACGTCGTCGGTGACGCGAGGCAGGACCTGATCCAGATCGAGCAGGAAGACCGCGACCTGCGGCAGATCCCACTCATCCGCGACCCGCGGGTGGACCTCGCCGAGCAGGCCGACCGTGGCCCCGCCGACGACGATCCGCGCCGCCCGGCCCGGGTGCAGGAAGGCGACGTCGGAGACCGCCTCGACCGACCAGTCGGTGATCCGCAGCGCGCGGAACTGCGCCTCGACCAGGCCCTTGGCCGCGAACACGTCGTCCTGGACCAGGCCGGCCACGGCGAGGTGCTCGAACGGCATGTCGCCGCGGGTCGGGTCGGGGGCGTCGCGGAAGACCGTGCCGGTCTCGAAGATCCGCACGTCGTCCAGCCCGCGGGTGCGGTTGTGGCGCGCGATGTCGAGCAGCGAGATCACGATCGTCGGACGCAGGACCGCCTGGTCCTCGCTCAGCGGGTTGTCGAGCCGGACCGCGGCGGCGCGCGGGTCGTCCGCCGCCAGCCCGAGCCGTGCGGTGGCTCCGGCGTCGGTGAACGACCAGCCGGCGACCTCCTGCAGGCCGCGACCGACCAGCACGTCCTCGACCCGGCGGCGGGCCTTCTGACGCGGCGTCAGGCGCGCCGCGGTCAGGCGGCGGCGGGCGGGCAGCGTCGGCGCCAGGTCGGCGACCACGCCAAGCCGGGCGATCTCCTCGATCAGGTCGATCTCGCGCGAGACGTCCGCGCGCCGCTCGGCGGGCACCACGACGTCGAGCGTGCCCGTGCCCTGCGGCGCGTCGGGGTCGGCGTCGGTCACCGCGAAGCCGAGCGCCTCGAGCAGCTCGGTCTGCCGCGCCCGGCTGACCGGCGTGCCGAGCAAACGCTCGACCCGGGCCTCGCGCAGCGTCAGCGCGGCGGCGTCGCTGCCACCGTCACCGACGACGATCGTCCCGCCGTCGCGCTGGGCGCCCACGACCTCGTGCAGCAGCCGCGTGGCGACGACCTGCGCCCAACCGGTCTGCTCCGGGGCCAGGCCCTTGGCGTTGCGCCCCGCGGCCTCGCTGAACAGGCCGTAGCGCTGAGCGGTCTTGTGGATCGTCGGGCCGTCCCAGGACGCGACCTCGAGCAGCACCCGGGTCGTCGCGTCGGAGACCTCGGAGCGCTGACCGCCCATCACGCCGGCGAGCGACGTCGGGCCCTCGGCGTCGGCGATCAGAATGTCGCCGGCCGTCAGCGTGCGCTGCTGGTCGTCGAGCGTGGTGAACGTCTCGCCGTCGCGGGCGGCGCGCACGTGCAGCGTGCCCCCGGCGATTCGGTCGGCGTCGAACGCGTGCAGCGGCTGGCCGGTCAGGTGCATCACGTAGTTGGTGATGTCGACCACGTTGTTGATCGGCCGGTAGCCGGCGGCGGACAGCCGCGACTGGAGCCAGAGCGGCGACGGCGCGACGGTGATGCCGTCGAACAGCCGGGCGGTGAAGCGGCGGCAGCCGACGCCCTCGTCGACGGCGATCGAGAAGCCGTCGATCGCCTCGCCGGCCGGATCGGCGTCGCCGGCGGCCTCGGTGGTGACGACCGGGTGGAGGTTCTCCGCGGCGCGCTCGTCCGGCAGGGCGCCCTCGAGCGTCCACGGCGCGGGACGCAGCGTGGCGCCGGTCGCGGCGGCGACCTCGCGGGCGATCCCGTACATCCCCAGGCAGTCGGGGCGATTGGGCGTGATCTCGAACTCGAGCACGTCGTCGGCGTGCGGGAGCACGTCCGACAGTGGCGTGCCGGGAGCGATCTCGGTCGCGCCCGGCAGCTGCTCGTTCAGCGCCAGGATGCCCTCGTGGGCGTCGCCGATCCCCAGCTCGCGGGCCGAGCAGATCATCCCGTGGGACTCCTGGCCGCGCAGCTTCGCCTTCTTGATCTTCATCCCGCCGGGCATCACGGTGCCGACCAGCGCGACCGCGACCGTCAGGCCGGCCGCGACGTTCGGCGCCCCGCAGACGATCTGCGACGGCGCGTCGGCGCCGACGTCGACCTGGCAGACCCGCAGCCGGTCGGCGTCGGGATGCTGCTCGGCCGAGAGCACGCGACCGACCACGACCGTGTCGGGCGTCTCGACGCCGTGCTGGATCAGGTGATCGAGCTCGGTGCCGGTGATGTTCAGGCGCGCGGCGATCTCGGCGGCGTCCAGCGGGGCGGTCCCGGAAGTGATGTCGACCAGCTCGGCGAGCCAGCTCAGCGGAACCCTCATGCGAACTGCTCCAGCAGACGGACGTCGTTTTCGTACAGCAACCGTAGATCGGGAACCCCGTAGCGGAGCATCGCGATCCGCTCGATCCCCATCCCGAAGGCGAAGCCCTGGACCTTCTCGGGGTCGTAGGCGTCGTCCCCGCGCACCGCGCCGACGGCGAGCAGCACGTTGGGGTCGACCATCCCCGACCCGAGGATCTCGATCCAGCCGGTGCCCTTGCAGAGGCTGCAACGGGAGCCGTCCTTCAAGTGGCCCTTTCCGGAGCACTGGAAGCAGCTGACGTCGATCTCGACGCTCGGCTCGGTGAACGGGAAGAAGTGCGGGCGCAGACGGATCTCGCGCTCGTCGCCGAAGATCGACCGCGCGAAGCTCAGCAGCACGCCCTTCAGGTCGGCGAGCGTGATGTCGACGTCGATCCACAGGCCCTCGACCTGGTGGAACTGCGGCGTATGCGTGGCGTCGCTGTCGGGGCGGTAGACGCGGCCCGGAACAATCACGGCGATCGGCGGCTCGTGGGCCTCCATCGTCCGGACCTGCATCGGCGACGTGTGCGTGCGCAGCACCCGCTGGAGGTCGCCGTCGATGTTCGGCGACGGCGCCAGGTAGAAGGTGTCGGCCCGATCGCGCGCCGGGTGGTTGGGCGCGTGGTTGAGCGCGTCGAAGTTGTAGTGGACCGTCTCGGTCTCGGGGCCTTCGACGATGTCGAAGCCGAGCCCGAGGAAGATGTCCTCGATGTCGCGCCGGGTCCGCGTCAGCAGATGCAGCCCGCCGACCGGCTCGCTGCGGCCGGGCAGGGTGACGTCGACGCGGTCGGCGGCGAGCCGCGCGTCGAGCTCGCTGTCCTTGAGCTCGGCGATCCGGGCGTCGAGCGCGGCCTGCACGGCCTGACGCGCCTGGTTGGCGGCCTTGCCGATCACGCCGCGCTGCTCCGGCGGGAGATCGCTGACGTTGCGCAGCAGGTTGGGCAGCTCGGCCTTGCGGCCCAGGTGCTGCACGCGCAGGGCTTCGAGCTCGTCGGTGGTGGTGGCTGCTGCCACCGCCGCCTCGCCCGCGGCGCGTAGTTCGGCGATCCGGTCGTTCATCGCCTTCGATGGTATGAGATCGGGGACGTCGACCCGGGTCCGCGTCCCGGACCCAGACGATCAGGCGGGCCGGCGACCCAGCTCGTAGAGCGCGACCGTCGCGGCCATCGCCGCGTTGAGCGACTCGGCCCCGCTGATCGGCAGGTGCGCGGTGCGGTCGCAGGCCGCGATCACCTCGTCGGGCAGGCCCTCGCGCTCTCCGCCGATCAGCAGCGTGACGTCGGCCGACGTTCCCGCGTCGGCCCGCAGCTCGTCACCGTCGCGCAGCACCAGCGCGATCGTCGTGCCCGGCAGCTCCTCGGGGCCGTCGACCTTGGCCAGCGGGATCGCGAAGATCGAGCCCATGCTGGCCCGTACCGCCTTCGGCGCGTACGGATCGGCGGTGCCCGGACCGATCGCCACCGACGAGGCCCCGAGCGCGTGGGCGGCGCGGATCACCGTGCCGACGTTGCCGGGGTCGCGGACGCCGTGCAGGTAGACGCACCGCGGCCCGACGGCCCGCTCGGCCCAACGCTGGGCGTAGACGCCGATCGCGCGGGTCCCGGATCCCAGCGTCGAGGTCTGGTTGATCAGCTCGGCCGTGACCAGCGTGCCGCTGACTCCGGGCGCCACGTGGACCGCACGCTCCTGCGCCTCGAGGTCGGGACGTCCGTCCGACGGGCGGGGCGGCGGAGCCGCCACCAGCAGGTCGTGCGGGGCCCAGTCGTGCTCCGCGGCGGCGACCACCAGGTCCTCGCCCTCGGCGACGAACAGGCCCGTGCGGACACGCTCGCGACGGCGGGAGAGCAGGCCGCGGACCAACTTCAAGCGGGGGTTCTGGAACGAGCTGATCAACATGGCGTGCGGAAGCGGACGTGGGGGAACGAGCAAGGGCGCCCCGGAGGACGCCCTTGCGAAAGCTGCTGCGGAGGCGCGTGCGCCTGCGTCGCTAGGCCTTGGCGGCCAGCGCGTCCTTGGCGGCCGAGGCGTAAGCGGTGAACGCCTCGGGGTCGCGCACGGCCAGGTCGGCCAGGATCTTGCGGTCGACACCCAGGCCGGCCAGCGAGAGGCCGTGGATCAGGTTGCCGTAGGTCAGGCCGTTGATCCGGGCGGCAGCGTTGATGCGCGTGATCCACAGGCGACGGAAGTCGCGCTTGCGGTTGCGGCGATCGCGGTAGGCGTAGACGCCCGCCTTCAGCTGGGCCTCCTTCGCCTCCTTGTACGTGTTGTTCGCGCGGCCGACGTAGCCCTTGGTGCGCTCGAGGGTTGCGCGACGCTTCTTCTTACCGTGGACGGAGCGCTTGACGCGGGTCATTTGCTGCTCCCTCCGAGGAGGCGCTTGACGCGCGGGACATCGGCGTCGGTGAGGATCACGGCGTTCGCGAAGTCACGCTTCCGCTTCGGCGACTTCTTGCCGAGGATGTGCGACGACATCGCGTGGCGCGCCTTCACCTTGCCGGTGCCGGTGGTCTTGAAGCGCTTCTTTGCGCCCGAGTGGGTCTTCTGCTTGGGCATGCGGATCGAGAATTGTGCCAGATAGCGGGCCAACGTGCGGTGTGGCACCAGCCGCACGGAGCAAGAGTTATGACGACGGTCCTGCTACGGGCGAAGCGCACGGCTTCGCCCGGAACAGTGTGACGGGTCCGGGGCCGATCCGCGGATCGGCCCCTGAGCCCTACGAGGCTTTGACGTCCGCGTCGGCCGTGGCGTCGTCGCCCTCGGCCGGCGGGGCGGATTCGTCGGACGACGTGGCGTCGTCCTCCGCCGGAGCTGCTTCGTCGGCAGCTGCCGGGGCCTCTTCGGCCTCGGCCGTGGCGTCCTCGGCCTCCACGGGGGCCTCTTCGGCCTCCGTCGCAGCGTCCTCGGTCTCCGTCGGGGCATCCTCCGGGGCCTCCCCCGCGTCCGCGCCGTCGTCCGACGCGGCAGCGGCCTTCGGAGCCTCGTTGGCGTCCTCGGCGGTCGCGTCGCCACCGACGACGATGCCGGCCTCGTCCTCGACCCGCTGGTCTTCCGCGATCTCTTCCGCGGTCTGCTTGACCTTCGGCGCCCAGGTGCCGTTCATGACCTCCTTGGACGGGCTGAGCATCATGGTCATGTTGCGGCCCTCCAACGAGGGACGCTGATCGACCTGGCAGATGTCGTCGAGATCGATCACGAGACGCTCGAGCAGGTCGCGACCACGCTCGGGGTGCGTGACCTCGCGGCCCCGGAACATGATCGTGACCTTGACCTTGTCCTTGCCCTTGAGAAACCGGATGACGTGCCCCTTCTTGGTGGCGTAGTCATGGTCGGCGATCTTCGGGCGGAACTTGATCTCGCGCGTGACGACCTGCGTCTGGTGCTTCTTCGCGGTCTTCTTCTTCTGGGCCTGCTCGTACTTGTACTTCGAGTAGTCCAGAACGCGGCAGACGGGAGGCCGGGCGGTCGCGGCGACCTCGACGAGGTCGAGATCCCGGGACTGCGCGTACCTCAGCGCGTCCGCGGTCTGCATGACGCCGGCCTGATTCCCGTCCTCGTCGATCACGCGAACCTCGGGAACGCGGATCCGATCGTTGACACGGGTGGTGTCCCGTTCGGGCGGACGCCTGTCGAACCTACGCGGAACCGGCACTAGTGAGAGCTATTCGCACGGCGCGGCCGCGCCTGCGAGACATTGCGAGCAAACAAGGGTCGGATACTAGCGGGATACGACCCCGAGTACCACCCCGCACGTCGTCGCCCACCCGGGGCGACGACGCGGGGCGACGCATTCCCGCCGATCGCCAGAGCCGACTAGAGCCGCTCGTGGGCCCGGATCTTCGCGGCGAGCCGCGAGCCGATCTCCGCGACGGAGCCCGGCTCGTCCTCGGCCCCGCCGTGGTGGCGCAGGGTCAGGACCCGGTCGCTCGCCTCGCGGTCGCCGATCACGGCCATCAGCGGCTGCTTGTCCAGCTCGGTCTCGCGGATCTTGCGAGGCACCGACTCGTTGCGGTCGTCGACCACCACGCGCAGGCCCTCGGACCGCAGCGTCGCCGCGATCTCGTGGGCCGCGTCGGCGTGCCGCTCGGCGACGGTCAGCAGGGTCAGGTGCGCGGGCTGCAGCCAGAACGGCAGCTCGCCCCCGGTGTGCTCCAGCAGAATCCCGATGAACCGCTCGTACGACCCGAGCAGCGCGCGGTGGATGATCACCGGTCGGTGCTCGGCGTTGTCGGCCCCGGTGTAGCTGAGGTCGAACTGGTCGCCGTTGAGGTAATCGATCTGGACCGTGCCGAGCTGCCACGAGCGGCCGAGCGAGTCGCGGAACTGGATGTCGATCTTCGGCCCGTAGAACGCGCCGTCGCCCTCGTGGACCACGTACGGCAGCTCGTTGAGCTCGAGCGCGCGGCGCAGGTCGCCCTCGGCCTTGTCCCACATCTCGTCGGAGCCGAGCCGGTTGTCCGGTCGCGTCGACAGCTCGTAGGTGAAGTCCTCGGCGGCGAAGCCGAACAGGTCGTAGGTGTCGCGCGCGAACTTCAGGCAGGCGGTCACCTCGTCCTGGATCTGGTCCTCCATCACGAACAGGTGCGCGTCGTCCTGGCAGAAGTGCCGGACCCGCATCAGCCCGTGGAGCGCCCCGGAGAGCTCGTTGCGGTGCAGCAGGCCGGGCTCGCTGAACCGCACCGGCATGTCGCGCCAGCTCCAGCGCTGCTGCCGGAAGAGCTCGTAGTGCCCCGGGCAGTTCATCGGCTTGAAGCCCATCTGCCGCTCGTCACCGGTCTCGGTGAGGAACATGTCGTCGCGGTACTTCTGCCAGTGGCCGGACGTCTTCCACAGCGAGGCGTCGAACAGCAACGGGGTCTTGACCTCGGTGTACCCGCGGGCGTCGCCCATCTCGCGGCTGAGGGCCACGAGCTCGTTGAAGATCCGCGTGCCGCGGGCGGTCCAGAACGCCGATCCGGGCGCCGCGTCGGTGAAGTGGAAGAGCCCCAGCTCGCGACCGAGCTTGCGGTGGTCGCGCTCGCGCGCCAGCTCCAGCAGCTCGAGGTGCTTGGTCAGGTCCTTCTTCTTGAAGAACGCGGTGCCGTAGATCCGCACCAGCTGCTGACGGTCCGAGTCGCCCCGCCAGTAGGCGCCGGCGATCGACTGCAGCTTGAACGCGCCGATCCGCTTGGTGCCCGGCCCGTGCGGCCCCCGGCAGAGATCGGTGAACGGCCCGTTGGTGTAGAGCGTGACGGTCTCGACCGGCGCATCCTCGGGGGCGTTCTTGACCAGGTCCTCGATCAGCTCGACCTTGTACGGCTGGTCCTCGGCCCGGAACCGCTCCAGGGCCGCGTCGACCGTCACGACCTCGCGGGCGAACTGCTCGTCCGCGGAGACGTGCTCCTTCATCTTCGCTTCGATCGTCTCGAAGTCCGCGTCGCTCAGGACGACGCCCTCCGGGAACTCGAAGTCGTAGTAGAAGCCGTTCTCGATCGGCGGGCCGATCGCGATCTTCGTCCCGGGGTAGAGATCGAGGATCGCCGCCGCCAGCACGTGCGCGGTGTCGTGGCGCAGCAGCTCGAGCGCCTCGTCGGAGCGCTCGGTGATGATCCCGATCTCGACGCCGTCGGGCAGTGGACGCGAGAGGTCGCGCTGCTCGCCGTCGACCGTGATCGCCAGGGCCGCGCGCGCCAGTCCCGGACCGATCGCGAGGGCGGCGTCCGTCCCCGTCGCCCCGTCGGAGAGCTCGAGCACCTTGCCGTCGGGAAGCGTCACCTGCATGCCCCCAAGAGTAGGCGAGCGAGGACGCCTGCGCGGGCCGGGTTCTCGTGCCGTCGCGGGACCGCCGACCGGGTTCAGACGATCTGCCGAGCCGGCGCGGACGATCCGCCGTTCGCGGGCTTCCGCCGGCCGAAAGGACGCGGTCCCTGCACCGATGCGGAGAGCCCTAAGCTCGTCCCATGCACGCCCTGCATCTGCGCGCCGAGTACGCGGTCTTCGACGACGTCGCCTACCTCAACGCCGGCACCTGCGGCCCGATCCCCCGGGCCGCCACCGCGGCGGTCGCCGGCCTCGGCCGCCAGGCCGAGCGCCACGGCCGGGCGCTCGAGCACTTCGTGACCACGAGCCACCTGCGGACCGGGCAGCGCGAGCGCTACGCCCGGCTGCTCGCCGCCGAGCCGTCGGACGTCGCGCTGACGACCTCGACCAGCGAGGGCATGGTCCGCGTGCTCCAGGGACTGGAGTGGCATCCGGGCGACCAGATCCTGATCGCCGAGCAGGAGCACCCCGGGCTGCTCGGGCCGGTCGCCGCGCTCGTGCGTCGCTACGGCGTCGTCGTCCGCGCCGTCCCGCTGGAGCGGATCGTCGAGGCGGTCGACGACGACACCAAGCTCGTCGCCTGCTCGCACGTCCGCTGGACCGACGGCGCGGTCGCCCCCGCGGGCCTGCGCGAGCTGCGCGGGCGGGTCCCGGTGCTGCTCGACGGCGCCCAGGCGGCCGGAGCGATCCCGATCGACGTCGCCAGGATCGGCTGTGCGTTCTACGCCGCTCCGGGCCAGAAGTGGCTGTGCGGCCCGATCGGCACCGGGATGCTGTGGATCGACCCCGAGTGGCAGCCGCACGTGGTGCCGGTCGCCCCGACCTACGACAACCTCGCCGTGCCGGCCGACGGGCTCGATGCCGCGCCGTGGCCGGACGCCCGCGCGCACGACGCCTCGGCGCTCTCGGGCGAGAGCTCGGCCGCGGCGGTGGCCGCCTTCGACGTGCTCGACGACGCCGGCTGGCCGGCGGTCTTCGAGCGCGCCACCTCGCTCGCCGCGCAGCTCGGCGGTCGGCTCGCCGACGCCGGCCGCGCGGTCGCCCCGCGCGGACACAGCACCCTGGTCTCGTGGAGCGAGGCCGACCCGGGCGCCGCGCGCGAGCGGCTGGCCGCGGCCGGCGTGGTCGTCCGCGACCTGCCGGGGACCGACTTCCTGCGGGCGTCGGTCGGGGCCTGGAACGACGAGCACGACCTCGAGCGGCTGGTCGCCGCGCTGCCGTAGGGCGTCCGGCGAGCCGCAGGTCGGAGGGGCACCTCGGCGGGCCGTGTGACGGCCGGGACCGGCGGGCGGTCCCGATCCGCTCAGTCGCGCCGCTTGAGCGAGTGGTCGACCGCCGGCGAGAACGCCGCGCCGAGCACGCAGAGCACCGCGGCGATCGCGAAGACCACGCCGATCGCGGCGTGGTTCTCGACCGCGGCGAGGAAGGTGAAGACGATCGCGAACGCGGCCAGGAAGAACGGCCGCGTGTTCTCGATCAGCTTGGTGGTGTTGCGGGCGATCTCGTTGACGTCGGTCTCGCGCAGGGCCTGCGCGGTCGCGCTCGCCGCCTGCGAGACCCGGTCGGCCGCCACCTTGGCGCCGCCGGCAGCCCGGTCCGCGGCCCGGCGGCCCCGGTCCTTACCGGCCGGATCGTCGGCCGGCGGCGGAACGTCGCCCGTCGCGTCCGCTCCGGTCGAGGGCTCGCCCGCGATCGGCGGCTCGCCCCCGGTCGGCGGGGTCGTGTGCTCGACCCGCGGCGGATCCGGCCAGAGCGGGGCGTCGGTGACGACGTCCTTCGGTGGATCGGTCGGCGTGGCCGCGGTCGGCTCCGCAGCGGACGGGGCCGGCGCGTCGGCGGGCTCCCCGACGGGCGGCGAGACCTGCGTCGGCTCGTCGTCGGGGGTGCGCGTCGGGTCCGGAGCCATCGGCCAACGGTAGCGCGTCGCTCGGTGGTCTCCGGCCCGAACGACGGGTGAACGGAGTGTTGCGGCCTGTCGACCACGTATCGTCCCCGCGGTGCCGCGGCTTCGTACCGTCCCTCGCCTCGCCTGGCTGGCGCTCGTGATCGTCCTGTTGATCGGCGGCGGGATCCGCTACCACCAGTCGACCCACCCGGTCGAGAAGATCTCGGCCGACGCCCAGTCGTACACGAACATCGCGCAGAACCTGGCGCGCAACGGCACCTACACCGGGCGCTCCGAGCGCGGACCGGTGACGAAGAAGGCCTGGGAGCGCGGCAAGGTCCAGGCGTTGCACTGGCCGCCGGCCACGCCGCACGTCTTCGCACTGGCCTACGAGATCGCTCCCGGGGCCGACCCCAACGATCGCGACGACGTCCAGGTCCTGCACACCACGCAGTTCGTGATCTCGACGCTGACGATCCTGGTCGCGTTCCTGCTCGGCTGGGTGCTCGCCGGAGGCTGGGCCGGCGTGATCACCGCGGCGATCGTCGCGGTCTATCCCCCGCTGGCCTGGGGCCCCAGCACCCTGCTCTCCGAGCCCCTGGGAGCGCTGATGGTGACGTCGGCGTTCACCGCGGTCGCGCTGGCCTGGAGAA
>JBAZOW010000017.1:0-23441 GCA_041648495.1 Patulibacter sp. | reverse complement strand
CGGCGCTGTCCGCCGTCGCGGTCCCGCCCGTCGTCGCGCCGTTCGCCGCGGCGCCCACCGCCGGCGCCGTGCCGTCCACCCGTGTCGCGGCGACCGCCGCCTGCTCGGCCCCGATCCGCCGGGTCGCCGCGCGGATCGCCCACGGCACCACCAGCAGCGAGGCCAACGGCGCCGCGACGATGCCGACGGCGACCGCGGTCTGCCCGGTGGTGATCCCGATCAGGGCCGCGATCGGGAAGAGGATCCGGGCGACCGACTCGAACAGCACCAGTCCGCCGTAGAGCGCGAACCACTGGTGTCCCGCGACGAACCCGCGGGCGAAGTAGCTGGCCGCGTAGGCGAGGCCGGCGGCGACCAGGATCCAGAACAGGGTGGACGACCCGAGCTGGTCCTCCAGCGCGCCCCGTCCGACGAACGCCGCGGCCACCAGCACGAGTGCGAATCCGGTCTGGATCAGTAGCGGCTCACGCAGGCGCGGATGCGCCTCGCCGCGGGCGGCGGCGGTGGCGATCGTCCGCGAGAGCAGCTGCTCGACGGGCCGGTAGAACACCGACATCGCGGTGAAGAGGATCGCCCACATCGTGGCGATCTGGCCGTACTGCTCCTGGCCGACCTGCGAGTCGCCGAGCGCGTGCGACGCGACCGAGAAGAAGAGGAACGTCAGCAGCCCGGTCGAGGCGATGCCGATCGAGAGGATCCGGGCACCGCGTCCGTACGAGCTGCGCTCGTGGGTCGCCTCGGTCAGCTCCTCGGCGAGGAACTCGTCGGTGACCGCGCCCGCGGGATCCAGCTGCGGGTCGGTCGGCAAGGCCCCGAGACCGGAGCCGGGGACGGGGGGAGCGGCCGAACCGTCGTCCGCCGGAAGGCTGGACGTCGGCTCGGGGTCAGGCTCGGGTCGAGCCTGCGGGTCCGGATCGCGGGGATCCATGCGGGCAGGCTCGGGGGCGTCAGTCGCCGACGCGGACCAGCAGCTGGGTCCACGGGAACGGCTGGCGAACCTCGACGACGTCGCCGTGCTGCGACAGCATCTTCTTGAACGAGCGCGTCGACCAGTGGTTCAGGTGGCCGGGGGTGTTGCCCAGCTGCTTGATGTAGGCGCCACGGGCCATATTGACCGCGCGCCAGATCGGCTCGCGCGGGACCGACACCAGCACCCAGCGCTTCGCGACGCGGGCCATCTCGGCGACCGTGTGCTCGGGGTCCGGAACGTGCTCCAGGACCTCGATCGCGGTCGAGACGTCGAACTCGTCGTCCGCGAACGGCAGGTTCTCGGCGCGCATGATCTGGTAGTCGAGGTTCGGCGCCTGGCGCTCGGCCCAACCGGCCTGGATCGACGGCTCCTCGAGGTCGATGCCGACCACGCGCTTGTCGCCGAGCTTCTTGGCCCACTCGTGGACCAGCACGCCCTCGCCGCAACCGACGTCGAGCAGGCTGCGCGGGTCGGCGCGGATGAACAGCTCCTCGAGGTTGCGCTCGAAGCCGGCCATCAGCCGGCGCACCACGGGGTTGGTCGACCCGTACTTGTCGTACGTGTTGCCGGTGATGATCCCGTCATCACTCGTCGTGATCGTGACCGGACCGTTGTCCTGCTTCTGCGTGCTCACGTGTTGGTGTCCCGGGTCGGAGGGGCGAAGGAGCGGGCGGAGGGCCTTACGGCCGGACCGCGTCCCGCTCGGCGGTGGTCTGCGCCGGGGCGGCGTGCGCCCCGGTCGTGGCGGGCTGCTCGCTGTTCGGCTGACCCGGCTCGTAGTGGCTCGGCGGGATGCCGAGCTCCAGCTCGATCCGCCGCGTGCGCTCGAAGACGCGCTGGAGCAGGATCCGCTGGCCGTGGAGCAGGTCGCCCATCACGGCGAGCGCGGCGAGCATCACGGCGGCGGTGAAGAGCACGCCGCCGAAGATCAACGACTGCACGTGCCCGGCGCCTTCGCCCTGAACCCACGAGACGAAGAACCGTCCCCACGGGACGCAGGCGAGCAGGAACAGCAGCGCCGCCATGCTCATGAAGACGCGCATCGGCTCGTACTGCGCGTAGATCCGGAAGATCGAGATCGTGTTGCGGCGGACGTACGCCCACATCGACGGGAACAGCCGCGACTCGCGCAGCTTCTCGTTCGTCGAGACCGGGACGTGCTTGGTCGCGACCAGCAGCTTGCCCGCCTGGATCAACGATTCCAGGGTGTAGGTGAAGCGCGAGACGACGGCCAGCTGGATCGCGGCTTCGCGGTTGTAGGCGCGGAAGCCCGACGTGGCGTCGGCGATCTCGGTCTCGGACGCGCGTCGGACGACGGCGGAGCCCAGCTTCTGCAGCCGCACCTTGAGCGGCGAGAAGTGCTCGATCTTCTCGACCTGGCGGTCGCCGACCACCATGTCGGCCTCACCGGCCAGCACGGGGGCGACCAGGGCGGGGATGTACGACGCGTCGTACTGGTTGTCGGCGTCGGTGTTGACGATCACGTCGGCGCCGAGCTTGAGGCAGGCGTCCAGGCCGGCCTGGAAGCCCGCGGCGAGGCCCTTGTTGTTCGTCAGTTTGACGATGTGGTCGACGCCGTTGGCGCGGGCGACCTCCAGGGTGCGGTCCTTGGAGCCGTCGTCGATCACCAGCCATTCGACGGTGTCGAACCCCGGCACCTCGCGCGGGAGGTCGGCGAGGGTCGTCGGGAGGGTTTCCTCCTCGTTGAAACACGGGATCTGGATGATCAGCTTCATAGGCTCTACGCGATTCGGGCGGTGGGCCCGATGACGTGACACGACGGCGCGAACCGGCGTGGCGGGGTCTGTCGGCTCCCGTACGGTGGGATCAGGGCGCGGACACGAGCAACTCTCGATGCTCGTGCAACCGGACGAGTATTCCAGAGCCCGAGGCGAGAAGCCCGCCCACCCGCCCGCTCGGACCGTCGGTCGGAATCGCGACGGGTGCGGGGCACGACGCAGAGACGTCCCGTAGACTCGCCGTCGCATCTTGGACGACCCGGACCTCACGACACGTTCTCGCTTCGGCGGCTGGTTGCCGTGGGTCGCCTTCGCGGTCCTCTGCGTCGGCCTGCTGGCGCTGTTCCTCGCCTACCCGACGTACCCCAACTACGACAGCTACTACACGCTGCTCTGGGCCCGGGAGATCTGGGACGGGCAGAAGCCGGTCTTCGACGCCTTCCGCGCGCCGACCGAGCATCCGCTGTCGATCCTCTTCTCACTGTTCCTGACGCCGTTCGGCATCGGGGTGGACCGGTTCCTCGTCTTCTGCGCGATGGCCTCGGTCGCCGCGCTCGCCGCCGGCGTCTACCAGCTGGCCAAGGTGACCTTCAACCGCTGGGTCGGCCTGACCGCCGGCGTGCTGCTGCTGGTCAACTGGAACCTGATCTACCTGGCCGTCCGCGGCTACCTCGACGTCACCTACATCGCGCTGGTGGTCTGGGCGGCGGTGCTCGAGGCGCGCCGTCCGCGACGCGGCTGGTCGGTCCTGCTGATGCTCGCGCTCGCCGGGCTGCTGCGCCCCGAGGCGTGGGTGCTGTGCGGGCTCTACGGCCTGTGGATGGCGTGGAACCCGAGCTTCCGGGCGATCTTCACCCCTCGCGGCATCGCCTGGCTGGCGGCCAGCGTCGTCCCGACCGGGATCTGGCTGCTCGTCGACTACCTGGTGACCGGCGAGCCGCTGTTCTCGCTGACCCACACGTCGGACCTCGCCGAGTCGCTGGGGCGGACGCAGTCGCCGCTGCAGATCCCGTTCTCGACGATCTCGTACCTCAAGGGGCTCGACGGGACGGCGCTGTTCTACGCCGGCCTGGCCGGGATGCTCGCGGTCGCCGTGGTGATCCCGAAGCGGCTCGGCTGGCCGTTCGTGCTGTTCGCGGCCGGGATCGGCACGTTCTTCCTGATCGGCTTCGGCGGCTTCTCGGTGATCGACCGCTACCTGATGGTCGCGTCGGTGATGCTGCTGGTCTTCGCGGCGTTCCTGCTGACCGGCTGGACCGTGCTCGCGCCGGGACGGCTGCGCAACCTCTGGCGCGTCGTCGCGGCGCTCGCCGTGATCGGCGTGGCGGTGGTCGCCGTCGACCGGGTCCAGCCCGGGTCGATCGACAACGACCTGACCTTCCGCGGGGAGGCGCACGACGACCTCGTGTCGGTGCTGCAGGAGCCGGACGTCCAGCAGGCGCTGCGGTGCGGCCCGGTCTGGACCCCCAACCACAAGCTGGTGCCGGACGTCCGCTGGATCCTCGACGCGCCCGCCTCGAAGGTGATCCCGCGCTCGCTGCTCGGGCCGGAGCTGTTCGAGAAGGACGAGAAGACCGGCGAGCTGGTCGGCGGCGACAGTCCCGACCGCGTCACCGCGCGCCGCGAGGTGCCCGACGCCGCCACGGGCGGGCAGCCGACCCGCGGGATCCTGGTACTGCCGTCGTCGCGGATCGCGCTGCTGCGCCAGGCCTACGTGACCGTCGGCGACGACCGTCCGTTCGACGCGATCCCGCTGTCGGGATTCGAGCGGATCGCGACGAGTCGGCATTACGTCGTCTACTCGCGTTGCGGCTGAGAGTCCGTTTGGACCGTCCGACCGGACGAACCGTACGGGGCACGGGGCAGCGCGTCGCCAAGCCCTATCCTCCGGTGCTCCGATGACGTTCGATTCGCGAGATCAAGCGCTGCTGGCCCGCGCGGTGGAGCTCGCGGAGCGCGGCCGGCGCCACGTCAGCCCCAACCCGATGGTCGGGGCCGTGGTGACCCGCGACGGCGAGACGCTCGGCGAGGGCTGGCACGCGATAGTCGGCGGCCCGCACGCCGAGGTCGCGGCGATCCGCGCCTGCGGCGACCGCGACCTGCACGGCGCGACGATCTACGTCTCGCTCGAGCCCTGCTGCCACCAGGGACGCACCCCGCCCTGCACCGACGCGATCCTCGCCGCGGGCATCTCGCGGGTGGTCGTGGCGTCCGACGACCCGTCGCCGAAGGCCGCCGGACGGGGCCTGGGGATCCTCCGCGACGAGGGCGTCGAGGTCGACGTGATCGCCGCGGACTCGGACCTGGGGCGCGAGGCCCGGTTGCAGAACCAGCCGTTCCGCAAGCACGCCCGGACCGGGCTGCCGTGGGTGATGCAGAAGACCGCGGTCAGCCTCGACGGTCGGTTGGCGACCCATTCGGGCGATTCGCGCTGGATCAGCGGCGGCCCGTCGCGCGACCTGGCCCACGGCTGGCGCGCGGAGGTCGACGCGGTGGTGGTCGGGATCGGCACGGCGCTCGCCGACGACCCCCAGCTGACCGCGCGCGTCCCGGGCGTCTCGCGGCAACCACGCCGCGTGGTCTTCGACTCCGAGGCCCGGCTGCCGCTCGACGGCAAGATGGTCGCCTCGGTCGACGAGGCGCCGGTCACGGTGATCGCCGGCCGCGCCGCGTCCCGCTCGGCGATCGACGCGCTGCACGCCTCCGGCGTCGAGGTGATCGTCGTCTCGGGCCAGAACGAGCATTCCCGCGTCCGCGCGGCGCTCAGCGAGCTCGGCCAGCGCAACGTCACATCGCTGATGCTCGAGGGCGGCTCGCACCTGGCGGGCGCGTTCTTCGACGCCGGCGAGATCGACGAGCTGCGGATGTTCGTCGCGCCGCTGCTGCTCGGCGGCCGGATGTCGCCGAGCCTGATCGGCGGCGAGGGCGTCGAGCGGATCGCCGACGCGGTCCGTCCCGTCCACGTCTCCCGTACGCCGGTCGGGGACGACCTGCTGACCATCGCGCGACTCAAGGAGTGGTGAGCGCACCCCATGTTCACCGGCATCGTCCAGGATCTCGGCACCGTCACCGCGGTCGACACGTTGGAGGGCGGGGTCCGACTGCGGGTCCGCACCCCGCTGGCCGCTGAGCTCTCGCCCGGCGATTCGATCGCGGTCAACGGCTGCTGCCTGACGGCGGTCGGCGACGGCCAGACCGAGGACGGCACCACGGTCGTCGCGTTCGACGCGGACGTGATGAACGAGTCGCTGCGCCGGACCAGCCTGCAGGCCGCGGCGACCGAGGGCGCGCGGGTCAACCTGGAGCTGGCGATGGCCGCCGGCGACCGCTTCGGCGGCCACATCGTCCAGGGGCACGTCGACGGCACCGGCACGGTCGAGTCGACCCGCCCGGACGGCTTCGCACGGGTCGTCCGCGTGGTGCCCGAGGACCCGACGATCCTGCGCTACATCGTCGAGAAGGGCTCGATCACGATCGACGGCATCTCGCTGACCGTCTCGGCGATCGACGCCACCGCGATCGAGGTCTCGCTGATCCCTGAGACCCTGGAGCGGACCACGCTCGGGCTCGCGGTCCCCGGGACCGTCGTCAACTTGGAAGTCGACGTGCTGGCCAAGCACGTCGAGAAGCTGCTTGCAGCAACCGGAAAGGCACCATCGTGACCGACCCCAGCCACGAGGCCCGCACGCTCGCCCGTCCGTTCGATCGCGTCGAGGACGCGATCGCGGACATCCGTCAGGGCAAGATGGTGATCGTCTGCGACGACGAGGACCGCGAGAACGAGGGCGATCTGGTGATCGCCGCGGAGTTCGCCGACGCCGACGCGATCAACTTCATGGCCAAGGAAGGCCGCGGGCTGATCTGCCTGACCCTGACGCCGAAGCGTTGCGAGGAGCTCGGACTGGACCTGATGGCGTCGAAGAACGAGTCGCCGTTTGAGACCGCCTTCACCGTCTCGATCGAGGCTCGCGAGGGCGTCACCACCGGGATCTCGGCCGCCGACCGCGCCCGCACCGTGCAGGTCGCGATCGATCCGACCTCCGGCCCGCGCGACGTCGTGGTCCCCGGTCACGTCTTCCCGCTCAAGGCCAAGCCGGGCGGCGTGCTGGAGCGCACCGGCCAGACCGAGGCATCGGTCGACCTCTCGCGGCTGGCCGGGCTCAATCCGTCGGGCGTGATCTGCGAGATCATGAACGAGGACGGGACGATGGCCCGCGTGCCGGACCTGGTCCCGTACGCCGAGAAGCACGGCCTGAAGATGATCACGGTCGCCGACCTGATCGCCTACCGCCGCAAGAACGACAAGCTGATCGAGCGGGTCGTCGCGATCAACCTGCCGACGGGCTACGGCGAGTTCACCGCGGTCGGCTTCCGCGAGCTGGAGAACGACAAGCACCACCTGGCCGTCGTCAAGGGCGACGTCGCGGGCAAGGACGACGTGCTCGTCCGCGTGCACTCCGAGTGCCTGACCGGCGACGTCTTCCACTCGCTGCGCTGCGACTGCGGCGAGCAGCTGGAGTCGGCGCTGGCGATGATCGAGCAGGAGGGCGAGGGCGTCCTGCTCTACCTCTCGCAGGAGGGACGCGGGATCGGCCTGCTGAACAAGCTGCGGGCCTACAAGCTGCAGGAGGAGGGCTACGACACCGTCGACGCCAACCTCAAGCTCGGCCTGCCCGCCGATCTGCGCGACTACGGGATCGGCGCCCAGATCCTGGTCGAGCTGGGCCTGACCTCGATCCGGATCCTCACCAACAACCCGAAGAAGATCCGCGGCCTCGAGGGCTACGGCCTGACCGTCAGCGAGCAGGTGCCGATCGAGCACGCCGCCAACGAGCACAACGACGGGTACATGCGGACCAAGCGGGACCGGATGGGGCACCTGCTGCACCACCAGGGCCTGCCGTTGGACGAGCAGATGCTCAACGAGGAGCACGTCCGAGACCAGGCGGCGGAGGGGGCGGGTGGGAATCCGGGTCGGACCGACCCGGCGCACCTCGTCGATCCGTCGGAGGCCGACGGCCCGGCGACCGGCGCGGACGGGACGGGGGAGCGGGCATGAGCGGCGAGCGCTTCGCGATCGTCGCGGCGACCTTCTACCGCGATCTGGCCGACCGGCTGATCGCCGGCGCCCAGGCGTCGTTCGCCGAGGGCCTCGGCCTCGACGCGGGCGCGACCCCGGCCGACGTCTTCGAGGTCCCCGGTGCGTTCGAGCTGCCGCTGGCCGCCAAGTACCTGGCCGAGACCGGCCGCTACGCCGGGATCGCCTGCGTCGGCGCGGTGATCCGCGGCGAGACCGATCACTACGACTTCGTCTGCGGCGAATCCGCGCGCGGGCTCCAGGACGTCCAGCTGTCGACCGGCGTGCCGGCGACGTTCGGCGTGCTGACCGTCGACTCGATGGACCAGGCGATCGCGCGCTCCGGGGGCGATAAGCGCGACTCCGGCCGCCACGCCGCGGATGCGGTGCTCGACCTGCTCGCGATCCGCCGCCGTCTGGCCACCCCGGGGGACGTCAGCTAGGCTGACCGTATGGACGCCCCGTCCATCGCGCTGTTCGTCCTGTTCCTGCCGCACGTGATCGGCGGCGTCTTCCTGGGCTGGTGGATCCTGCCGGCCAGCGCGAAGGAGGAGCTGCGCGGGTGGTTCCGCGAGGACGACGGCGGAGTCTCGCCGTCCGGTGGGCCCCCCGAGCCCGGGGGCAGTGGCTCCCGCGCGCCGCTGCTGCCGCTGCCCGACGCGTCGCCGTCCGCCGTGCGGATGCGCGAGCCCGGACGCCTGCAGGACAACGTCCCCGCAGCGCCCCGCCGTCCGCTGCACCCGCCGGTCCCGGCCGACCCGGAGCGCCGCCGCGAGCCGCAGCCGCGTTGAGCCGACCGGCAGCGTCCGCCCGGCGAGGCGGACGACGTAGACCCACCCGAAGTCGGTAGGCTCGTCGGTCTATGGCCAAGGTGTGCATTTCGTGCAAGAAGGGTCCGGCTTTCGGACAGAGCCGCAGTCATTCGATGCGCGCCACGAAGCGTCGTTTTGACGCGAACCTGCAGAAGGTTCGCGTGATGCAGAACGGCGCCGCCCAGCGCGCGTACGTCTGCACGCGCTGCCTGAAGGCCGGCAAGGTCCAGAAGGCCGTCTGAGGGCCTCTTTCAGCATGATCGGCCGTCTGTCGCGGCCGCTGACACGTCACAGGATCACGATCCGAACCCTCAGTCAGACAACCAGTCTGACTCTCGGGCTTCGTACCGCGCCCTGCTCGGTCATCGACCACGACAGCCAACCACTGATGCTGAAACAGACCCTGGGAACCCTCGCGGTTTCGGACACCTAGGCGCCGGAGCCCGCTGACGTTGTCGCCGACCGACCCAAACATCGCGCAGTTCCGCCACCTGGTGGTGGGGGCGCTCGATCATCTCGAATCGCGGCGCCAGGAGATCAACGATCTCAACGTGTTCCCCGTCGCGGACGGGGACACCGGCGACAACATGGCGCTCACGCTCCAGTCGGTCGTCGACGAGCTCGACGTCGTGCTCGCCGAGGGCATCAGCCTCGACGACCTCGGACGGAACGAGCTGGTCCGCCGGTTGGCGCGCGCCGCCCTGTTGGGAGCGCGCGGCAACAGCGGCGTGATCCTCTCGCAGCTGATCCGTGGTGCGACCGAGGAGCTGGTCGCGCGTCCCGGGGAGCTGATCAGCCCGCCGCTGATCGCCGCCGCGCTCGCGGGTGCGGCTCGTCGCGGCTACGACTCGGTGCGCCAGCCCGTCGAGGGCACGGTGCTGACCGTGATCCGCGAGATGGCGGGGGCGGCCGCGCACGCGGTCGCGCAGCTGGCGCCGCGCGAGCTCGGCACGCCGGTCGACGAGGACGAGCAGGCCGTCGCGCTGGCGGCCGTGCTCGGCGAGGCGATCGCCGCCGGGCAACGAGCGCTCGACGAGGGCCCGGAGCTGCTCGCGGCGCTCAAGGAGGCCGGGGTCGTCGACGCCGGCGGGTTTGGGCTGCTGGTGATGTTCGCCGGCGTGATCCGGACGCTGCGCAAGGGGCAGCCGGGCGAGGACTTCGACATCCGCCACTACGAGGCCGCCCGCCTGGAGCAGGTCGACCACGCGTCGGAGACCTACCGCTACTGCACGAACTTCGCGGTCACCGGCAACGGGCTCGACGCCCAGCGGGTGCGCCGCCAGCTCGCCGAGATCGGCGACTCGATCATCGTCGTCGTCGGCGACGAGCAGACGCTCAAGGTCCACGTCCACACCGACGAGCCCGACCAGGCGATGGGCCTGTTCGCGGGACTCGGCGAGGTCTCGCGGGTCGACGTCGCGGACATGGACGCCCAGGTCGCCGCCCACGCCAACCGCTCGGCGGCGCACGCGTCCGACGGTGACGCGTCCGCCGACGGCGGCACCGGCGGCGCGCACGTCCGGACCGCGCTGGTCGCGGTCGTCGCGGGTCGCGGGATCGCGACGCTGCTGCGCTCGGTCGGGGCGGTCGTGCTCGACGGCGGGCCGACGATGAACCCGTCGACCGCGGACCTGCTGGGCGCGATCGCCGCGGCACCGTCGGACGAGGTCGTGCTGCTGCCCAACAACGGCAACGTGCTGATGGCGGCCGAGCGCGCCGCCGAGCTGGCCGAGAAGCCCGTCGTGGTCGTTCCGACCCGCTCGCAGCAGGCCGGGGTGGCGATCGCAGTCGGCCACGAGCCGGACGCGAGCGCCGAGGACAACGCCGCAGCGCTCCGCGAGCTGCACGACGAGCTGGTCACCGCCGGCGTCGCGCCCGCGGCGCGCGACGACGCGCAGGGTCGGTTCGCGATCGGCGACGCCCTCGGGTACGTGGCCGACGAGCTGATCGCCTGGGGCGATCCGACGGACGTGCTGCGGACCGTGCTGGCCCGGGCCGGCGAGGACCGCGAGCTGCTGACCGTGCTGTCGGCGGACGAGACGCCGGTCGACGACGAGGCCGTCGCCGACCTGGTCCCGGACGGGCTCGATCTCGAGATCTCCACCGGCGGTCAGCCGTCGTGGTGGTGGCTCGTCGTCGCCGAGTAGTGGGTCGGGCCCGGGTCATCCGGTCGATCCGGCACGATTGCCTGCGGTGACCGTCGATCCCGACACCCCGCCGCTCGCCTTCGGGTCGAACGAGCCGTTCGGCGTCGACCGCCTGATCGCCGCGCCACTGCGCCGTCCGCGGCCGTCGCGCTGGGACCGCTCGAGCGGCTTCGGCGGCAAGAAGGCGCTCGCCGCGGCCGCGCACCTCGGGATCGACCGCGTCGGCGGGCTGCTCTGCCACCTACCGGTCGAGAGCGGGGCGATCAGCACGATCAGCGGCCTGCGTCCGGAGGAACGCTCGGTCGTGCTCGTCGAGGTCCACCAGATCCGCAGTCGGCCGGTGCGCCGGCGGGGGATGCGCCCGCTGGTCGAGGCGATGGTGAAGGACGGCTCCGGTCACCTGCAGGTCGCGTTCTTCAACCAGCCGTGGCTCGTGGACCGCTACCCGCCGGGCACGCGGCTGCTGCTCAGCGGCACGCTCAAGGGCCCCAACCGGTTCTCGGTCGCCGCCCACGCTCCGAGCAGCGACCCGCTGGTCGCCGCCCCGCCGACGCTGGAGGACGGCGGGGTCGGGGATCCGAACCTCGACGGCGCCGCCGAGGGCCCGCCGGCTCCGAACGGCCCCGAGATGGCCCGCTACCCGACGTCCGAGGGCCTGACGTCGATCGAGATCCTGGCGCGGGTCCGCGAGCTGAAGGACGACCTCTACGACGCGGTCGATCCGCTGCCGGGGCGGGTTCGTGCGCGGTTCGGGCTGCCCGACCGGGTGGCGGCGCTGCACGCCGGGCACTTCGGGGACCACGAGGCCGGTCGCCGGCGGATGGCCTTCGACGAGCTGCTGCTCGGCCAGCTGGAGTACCTGCGCCGGCGTCACCAGCACGCCGAGGAGCGACCGGCCGCACGGCTCGCCGGGCCGGCGGTCCTGACCGACCGCTGGGTCGACGAGGGGCTGCCGTTCCCGCTGACGGGGGACCAGCGCAAGGCGATCAACGCCAACCTCGAGGCGCTGGCGACCGACCGTCCGCTGCAGCGGCTGTTGATGGGCGAGGTCGGGTCCGGCAAGACGGTGGTCGCGCTCCACGCGATGCTGCGCGCGGTCGAGTGCGGTCACCAGGCGGTGCTGATGGCGCCGACGGAGACGCTCGCCGAGCAGCACTTCCGCACGATCCAGAAGCTGCTGCCCGACGCGCTCGTGCCCGCGGGGCTGTTGACCGGATCGACCCCGGCGGCGCGCCGCCGCACACTGCTCGCCCGGTTGGCCAGCGGCGAGCTGCCGCTGCTGGTCGGCACCCACGCGGTGATCGAGGACCCGGTCGTCTTCCGCTCGCTGGCGGTCGCGGTGGTCGACGAGCAGCACCGCTTCGGCGTGCGTCAGCGCAGCGCGCTCGACCGCAAGGCCGGCGGCGACGGCAGTCACGCGGTCCACATGCTGCACATGACCGCCACGCCGATCCCGCGGACGATGGCGCTGCTGCACTACGGCGACCTCGACGTGACGACCCTGCGCGAGCTGCCCAGCGGGCGGCAGCCGGTCACGACCCACGTCTGCGCCAGCGACCGCGAGCGCGCCCGGGCCTACGAGCGGATCCGCGAGGAGGTCGCCGCCGGCCGCCAGGCGTTCGTCGTCTGCCCGCTCGTCGCGGACAGCGAGTCGCTCGACGCCCGCTCCGCCGTCGCCGAGCACGAGCGGCTCTCGACCACCGAGCTGCGCGAGCTGCGGGTCGAGCTGCTGCACGGCCAGATGCGTCCGGCCGAGAAGCAGGCCGTGATGGAGCGGTTCGCCGCCGGCGACGCGGACGTGCTGGTCGCCACCACGGTGATCGAGGTCGGGATCGACGTCCCCAACGCGACGGTGATGCTGATCGAGAACGCCGAGCGGTTCGGGATCTCGCAGCTGCACCAGCTGCGCGGCCGGGTCGGTCGCGGTCGCGAGAAGGCGACCTGCCTGCTGTTCGGTCCGAAGGGCACCGCGCGCCTGCGGGCCCTGGCCTCGCACGGCGACGGGTTCGCGCTGTCCGAGGTCGACCTCGAGCTGCGCGGCGAGGGCGAGCTGCTGGGCACGCGGCAGTCCGGGATCGCCCGCTACCGGACGGCGCGGCTGCCGGACGACGCCGACCTGCTGGCCCAGGCCCGGGCCGTCGCCGAGCAGCTGCACGAGACCGACCCCGAGCTGGCCGATCCGTTGCACGCGCCGCTGCGCGACGCGCTCGACGGGCACCTGGCCGCTTCCGGGATCGATACCGCCGAGGCGATTCCCGCGTGAGGATCATCGCGGGGGAGCACCGGGGGCGGCGTCTGACGGCGCCGCCGGGGGAGGGCACGCGTCCGACCAGCGACCGCGTGCGCGAGGCGCTGTTCTCGATCCTCGGACCGATGTCCGGGCTGCGGGTGCTCGACCTGTTCGCCGGGACCGGGGCGCTCGGCTTGGAGGCACTCTCGCGCGGGGCCGAGCACGCGACCTTCGTCGAGCGCGACCGCAGCGCGCTGGCCGCGCTACGGCACAACATCGAGACGCTGAGGGTGGCCGCGGACACAGTGCACGTACACCCGCGCGACGCCACGGGCTTCCTCCGCGACGCAGCCGCGCGCGGCGACGCATACGATCTGGTCCTGCTCGACCCGCCGTATCGCGACGTCGACCGGCTCGCACCGGTCCTCGACGCGGGGTTGCGGCCGCTTTTGAGAGAGGGGACGCGGGTGGTAGCCGAGACAGACCGACGACAGCCCCTGCGCCTGGGCCTGCCCCTCGGGGACGAACGGCGCTACGGGGACACCCTGATTCGCATTCACGGAGCATGAAGACCGAGAAGCGCATTGCCGTTGTGCCGGGCAGCTACGACCCGGTCACCTTCGGCCACATCGACATCATCACCCGTGCCGCCGGCCTGTTCGACGAGGTCGTGGTGGCCATCGTCAACCAGTCGGTCCGCAAGAGCACTGCGATGTTCAGCGTCGAGGAACGCACGACGTTCATCGAGGACGCGCTGGCCGAGGCGGGGGTGACCAACGCCCGCGTCGAGCCGTTCTACGAGCTGGTCGTCTCGTTCACGCGGCGGATCGGCGCGCACGTGATCGTCAAGGGCCTGCGCCAGGCCTCGGACTTCGAGTACGAGATGCAGATGGGCCACCTCAACCGCCAGCAGGCGCCGGACATCGAGTCGGTGTTCGTGATGGCCAGCCCGAAGTACGCCTTCCTCTCGTCCAGCTGGGTCAAGGAGCTGGCCCGCTTCGACGGCAAGATCGACGGCCTGGTCCCCGGACCGGTGGTCACCGCCCTAGCCGAGCGCAACGCGGCTCGCGACACGGACTGACGGTCCTTCCGGTCGGCGATCCGGGACCGACGGTCGGTTCCGCCGTCGCGTCCATGGCCCACGTCGCCGACGGCGTTCTGCAAGAAATCGCCCGCCGGACTGGCATTCCCGCCGCTATGCGGGACAATGCGTCGTTCCCGAAAACCCTCACCAATCCGCAGGCCGCGGATCGGTCGACCCGAAGGCCCCCTTCAGATCCGTTACGGCGTCTGAGAAGGAATCGGGTCGGCAACCGCGAAACGGAAGAGTGCCATGGACGTACTGGTCCTCATCGACAAACTCGACGATCTCGTACACAACGCGAAGCCGGTCCCGCTGACGGACCAGGTTCGTGTTGATCGCGAAGAGATCTTCGACATCCTCGACCAGATGCGAGCGACGATCCCGGAAGAGATCAAGCAAGCACGCTGGATCGTGAAGGAACGGCAGGAGATGCTGGCCGAGGCCAAGCGCGAGGCCGAGCGGATCATCAAGGAAGGCAAGGAGCAGCAGGCAGAGCTGGTCTCCGAGCAGGAGGTCGTCAAGCTCTCCGAGCGCGAGGCCGACGACATCATCGACGACGCGCGGGCCCGCGAGCGCGAGATCCGTCTCGGCGCCGAGGACTACGCCGACGAGATCCTCAACACGCTCGAGGTCAACCTGATGAAGTTCATCGCCGCGGTCCGCCGTGGTCGTGAGCGTCTCCAGGGCAAGGACGACGCCGAGCTCGAGGGCGCCGAGCGCTAGACCGGTTCGTTCCGCGATCCCGCGGAACGGATCGCCCGCGTCGCACGTCGCGAAGAGGGAACCGGCACCGAGGCCGGGGAGCACGCGGATAGGATCGTGTTCATGGAGCTCCCCGCGCCGCTCGCCCGCACCGCAGACGTGGTCGGCGGCAAGCTGTTCCTGCTGCGGCAGCTGACCGCGGCCGGGATCGTCCGACCGCTGCCGCCGCTCGTGGTCGCCCGGATGCTGGGCGCGTTGCGGGCGTACGGCCCGACGCCCGCCGCGGGCTACACGGTCAACGCGATCCGTCGTCCCGATCGCCTGGCGATCATCGACGACGCGGGGCAGCTGACCTTCCGCGAGGTCCACGAGCGCTCCAACGCGCTCGCCCGGCAACTGCAGGCGCTCGGCGTCCGCGAGGGCGACGGCGTGGCGATCATGTGCCGCAACCACCGCGGCTTCGTCGAGAGCCTGGTCGCCGCGAGCAAGCTCGGCGCGCACCAGCTGCTGCTGAACACGATGTTCAGCGGTCCCCAGATCCGCGACGTGCTCGACCGTGAGCAGCCGGTCGCGGTGCTCTACGACGAGGAGTTCCACGGACTGGTCGGCGACGACGGCAGCCGCCAGCTGGTCGCCTGGGCCGACCCGACCGTCGAGCCGCGGGCCAGCGACGTGGTCTTCGCCGAGGACCTGATCGCCCAGGGCGTGACCGCCGACCTGACGCCGCCGCGCGAGGTCGGGCGGATGGTGATCCTGACGTCCGGGACCACCGGCACGCCGAAGGGGGCGGCCCGGCAGCAGCCGCGCTCGCTCGATCCGGCGGCGCAGATCCTCTCGCGGATGCCGTTGAAGGGCGAGCAGCGGATCATGCTCGCCGCGCCGATGTTCCACTCGTGGGGCTACCTGCACTTCACGATGGGCTTCGCGCTCGGCTCGACGCTGGTGATGCAGCGGCGGTTCACCCCCGAGGGCACGCTCGAAGCGATCGCGACCCACCGCTGCGAGGTGCTGCCGGTGGTCCCGGTGATGCTCCAGCGGATCCTCGACCTGCCCGACGAGCGGCTCGCGTCGTACGACCTGTCGAGCCTGCGGATCGTGGCGCTCTCGGGGTCGGCGCTGCCCGGGGCGCTGGCGCTGCGGGGGATGGATCGGCTCGGCGACGTGCTCTACAACCTCTACGGCTCGACCGAGGTCGGCTGGGCGACGATCGCCACTCCGGAGGACCTGCGGGCCGCGCCGGGCACGGCGGGCAAGGCGCCCCGCGGCACGACGGTGCGGATCTACGACGACCAGGGGCGCCCGGTCACCACGCCCGGGGTGACGGGCCGGATCTTCGTCGGCAACGACATGCGCTTCGACGGCTACACGGGCGGGGGAGGCAAGGACGCGATCGACGGTCTGCTGTCGTCCGGCGACGTCGGCCACTTCGACGCCGAGCAGCGGCTGTTCGTCGACGGCCGCGACGACGACATGATCGTCTCGGGCGGCGAGAACGTCTTCCCCCGGGAGGTCGAGGACCTGCTGGCCGATCACCCGGCGGTCAAGGAGGTCGCGGTGGTGGGCGTCCCGGATCCGCAGTGGGGCGAGGCGCTCAAGGCCGTCGTGGTGCTGCACGACGGCGCGACCCTGACGCCCGACGAGATCGCGGCGCTGGTCAAGGCCAACCTGGCGGCCTACAAGGTGCCCCGCCGGATCGAGTTCATCGACGAGCTGCCGCGCAACGGCACCGGCAAGGTGCTGAAGCGCGAGCTGCGGGACGACGGCTGAGGCGGGCGAGCGGACGGGTGCGCGTTGCGGTGCCCCGCACCCCGGCCGGCACGGGCCGCCTCAGCCCTTCTGCTGGGCGATCTGGATCAGGTTGCCGCAGGTGTCGTCGAGCACCGCGGTGGTGACCGGCCCGGCGTCGGTGGGGGCCTGGGTGAATCGCACCCCCAGGTCGCGTAGGCGCTCGTACTCGGCCTGGACGTCGTCGACCGCGAACGACGTGAACGGGATGCCGTCGGCGACCAGCGCGTCCTTGTACGGGCGGACCGCCGAGTGGGTGCCTGGTTCGAGCACCAGCTCCGGACCGTCGGGGTCCTGCGGCGAGACGACGGTCAGCCAGCGGAACTCGCCCAGCGGCACGTCGTGCTTCAGCACGAAGCCGAGCGTCTCGGTGTAGAAGTGCAGCGCCTTCTCCTGGTCGTCGACGAGCACGCTCGCCAGGTAGATCCTCATGTGGGTCCTCGTGTCCTTCGGGGTCGGTCGGAACTATCGCGTGGCGGTCGGCGGGAGCGGGGGGGAAGGCGGCGGGTCGGGAGGGGCTAGCGGTCCGCGTCTCCTGCGTCGGCTGCGCGGAGCGCGGAGCCGTGGTCGGGATCAGGGTCGGGTGCCGCCCGGCGGCGCGCGAGCGGGTCGATCGCCCCGACGACGAACACCACGAGTCCTACGGCGGCCATGGGCACGAACGCACGCTCACCGATGGCTGCACCTGCGAGGGGCAGAATGACGCCGGTGGTCATGCCGGCATAGCCGAGCCACGACGTCTCCAAGACGTTGGGAACCGGTCCAACGGGCTGGCCGAGGGCTCGCCGGTCGGCCCGCTCCACCATCTTCGCGACCCGCTTGCGGTATGTGCGTTCTTCGATCAGGGCGACTGTGCCGAACACCAGCAGCCCCGCGGGAAAAGACCATGCGGGAAGTTCCCAGACCACGAAACCCAGGGTCAGGTACAACCCGAGGTAGATGGTGCGCCAGTGCTCCGGCTTCACGCGCTCCAGGTACCGCCGCTCGGGAGCGGTGAGGTCGGCGTCAGGGGGCTGCCTCATCGGAGAAATGTGAGGTAGGCCGTCATACGCGTGGTCCTCAGCCCACCAGGTACGCGATCAAGGCGATCCCCAGGACGACCGCCAACGCCGTCCAGGCGATCTTTCCGAACAGGAGGCTGTCGAGAATGCGGGCCACCCGTTCTGAGGTGGTTTCGTCTCGTCTCGAGGTCATCGCTTCGGGGGCCTTTCGGTTGAAGGAGGCGGATCGTCCGGGTTCGAGAGCGGTCGTCGATCCAGGCTCTTGGTTCGAGCGATCGACAGCCCGACCTGGACGGCGATGACGACGGCCAGAACCATCCCGAGCGATGCGGCCGTGCCCATCGACAAGTACGCCGCGATGAACGCCACGACCACCACGGTGGCGACGGTCACGACGCTGAACCACAGCGGTGCTTCGTCGCGAAACCAGTAGCTCTTCATCTCGGGGAATCGGGAGCGGTTGGCGGTCGACTCCTGATCGTGGTGATCGGAGGACGTCGAGTCGCTGGGCGGCTGCTGGCTAGAGGACGACGTGTCGCTGGGTGGCGGAGTCATGAATCACACCGAGCCGATCAGAGCCACGTCGCGTAGACGATCGCCGCGGCGATGACGGCGAAGACGCCAAGGATTGTGAACCACAGCCACCGCTTCCAGCCCCGTTTCGGGACGCCGATGGCCGCCAATCCGTCGCCTACGAAGTCGCACATTGCCTACAAGATCGGTACCCACACCGGGGCGCCGGAAACTCGGTCGTGTTTCGGGGTCAGTGGGGGTCCGAGCGGCAGCGCGTCCGATATCGGGCTGGGCGGCCGTGGTACCGGGCGGCATGGCCTCACCGGAGTCGTCGGTGGATTGCTCCCAGGAGGACGACCGCCAAGGCGAAGATGAGGCCGGTCACGACGGCGTGCAGGCCATCGCCGAAGAACACCTTCCATACCGCTGCGGCGATGGCGCCCGCCAGCGCGCCCACGAGCAGCGAGTCGCCGACCCGCAGCTGCGGAGTGGGGGTGCTCGAGCTCGATCCTCTCCCGAAGTAGACGCGCACCCGCTCGTTGACCGTCTGCGGCGTTTCGGGGACCTGTCGCTCGTCGCTCATCTGATCGTTCTGCCGATACCCCGGATGGTCACTGGAAAACCAGGGCGTTCCCCTCGCCAGCGGGGAGCCCTACGACGTTTGCCCGTCCCACGCGGGCAAACCGGCGTCTCTCGCCGGTTCCGGCCGCCGACCGGCCGAGCGCGTGCGATCTCGACGCTCATCGCGCTCGAACTGCACCTGCCCGCGCCGCCGGCCCCGCCGACCGCGCGCCGCCGCCCCGCCGACTGCCCACCGCCGCCCCGCCACCCGCCCGACCGCGAACCCCGGCGAGTACCCTTCGTCCATGGAGCCCGCCACGATTCTCGACCTCGCCGGGCTGCGGATGGGCCCCGGCGAGGGCCGCCGCCTGGACCTGCCGATCGCCCTCGACGCGGTCCAGCTCAGCGAGCAGGGGTACACGCCGGAGCCGGCCGTCCCCGAGGCGCAGCTGGACGTCTCGCGGATGCTCGGCGGCGGCTTCGCGCTGCAGCTGCGGTTCGACGCGAAGATCGCCGGACCGTGCATGCGCTGCCTGAAGCCGACCGACGAGCCGATCGAGGTCGACGTCCGCGAGCTCGAGCAGAAGCCGGGACGCCATCCCGCGCCCGAAGACGCGCAGCTCGACAGCGCCTACGTCGACGGCGACGACCTGGACGTCCACCGCTGGGCCAACGACTCGTTCGTCTTCTCGCTGCCGACCCGCGTGCTCTGCAAGGAGGACTGCCTGGGGCTCTGCCCGGAATGCGGGTTCGACCTCAACGAGGACCCCGCCCACAAGCACGCGCCGAAGACCGACCCGCGGCTGGCGGCGCTCGGCGGGATCCGCTTCGACGAGCACGGGAACCTGGTTCAGGACTGAGCCGCGGGACGGCGGGGTCGATCGGCGCGTCCGCCCCGGGCGCCGGGCCACGATGGTCGGGTGCCGTCGAGCGCGGACGGGAACCTCGGCCGATCGGCGCTGTTCCGCTTCGTGACGGCACTGTTGCCGTCAGCCCGCAGTTCTCGCCGGAATAGCGTAGGATCCTGCGTCTTATGGCCGTCCCGAAGCAGAGGCAATCCCACGCGCGCACCGCGAAGCGTCGGGCGAACCACAAGGCTGCGCGCCCCACGGTCAACGAGTGCCCGCAGTGCCACAGCCCGCGTATCCCGCACCGCGTCTGCGGCACCTGTGGCTACTACGACGGCCGCGTGGTCGTCGCGCCGAAGAGCTCGCTCGACTTCTAGGACCCCCGGGTGACGCCGCGCGCGTCACCCTGATCTCCTCGCGAACGTATGCCCGCCACGGTCGCCGTTGATACCACCGGTGCCGATCTCGGCCCGGGTGAAGTCGCCGCCGGCGCCGTGATCGCGGCGCGGCAGGGCGTCCGCGTCCGGCTCTACGGACCGGCCGACGTCCTGCAACCAGTCGTCGAGGGCGTCGCGAACATCGAAGTGATCGATGCTCCGCTCTCGATCGCCAAGGCTCCGGACCCGGCGCTCGCCGTCCGCAGCAACCCCGAGGCCTCGGTCGTCCAGGCGGTTCGTGCCGTCGCGGCGGGGGAGGCCGACGCCTTCGTCGTCGCGGGGGCGACCGGTGCGGCCCTGGCCGCCGGCCTCATGCACGTGCGGCGGGCCAAGGGGATCCACCGTCCGGCCCTCGCGCTGCCGCTGCCCGCACCGTCCGGCCCGGTGACCCTGGTCGACGTCGGCGCCAACGTCGAGGCGCGGCCCGACCACCTGGTCCAGTTCGCGTTCATGGGCGCGGCGATGGCCCGCACCTCGCTCGGCATCGATCGTCCGCGCGTGGCGCTGCTCTCCAACGGCGAGGAAGCCACCAAGGGCACGCCGGACGTCGTCGAGGTCCACCGGCTGCTCTCCGAGCGGCTGGCCGGCCACGCCCAGATCGAGTGGGTCGGCAACGTCGAGGGCGTCGACGTGATCACCGGCGCGGCCGACGTGATCGTCACCGACGGGTTCACCGGCAACGTGACGCTCAAGGTGATCGAGGGCGTGTCGCAGGCCGTCGTCGGCGGGATCCGCGGGGCCGCGATGTCCAACCCGATGGCGATGCTCGGCGGGCTGCTGATGAAGCCGGCCCTCGGTCGGTTCCGCAAGCAGATCGACCCCGAGGGTCCCGGCGGCGCGTACCTGCTGGGCCTGCGGTCGCTCGGCGTGGTCCCGCACGGGCGGTTCACCCGCCACGGCTTCTCGCAGGCGATCCTTCGCGCGGCCCAGGGGGCGGAGCAGCAGGTGATCGACCTGATCCACTCCGACCTCGAAGCCGCGGGTGCGCTGCGCCGTGCGCCCTCGGCGGTGGCCGCCGAGGCTCCCGCAGACCGACCCACCGAGTAGCGTTTGCAGACGATGACGCGCGACGAGGTTCTCAACATCGTTCGGCAGCACCTGGCCGAGGAGCTCGAGGTCGATCCCGCGGCGGTCACCGAGGCGACCCGGCTGCGGGAGGACCTCGAAGCGGATTCGCTCGATCTCTTCACCCTGGTCCAGGAGCTGGACGACAGCTACGGCGTGAAGCTGCCCGACGACGAGGCGGCCCAGATCACCACCGTCGGTCAGGCGATCGACGCCGTCTTGCGCCACCTGCCCGTCACGACCTGATGCAGGAACCGGACGACGACGCCCCGACGCGCAAGCTGCGGGAGCTGCTCGACGCGTTGCCGGAGCCGGCGCGCCGTCCGGTGCTCAGCCACGCCTCCTGGACGATCCGGCGTTCCGAGAGCTACGAGCGGCTGGCCTTCCTCGGCGACAGCGTGCTCGAGCTGGCCGTCTCGACCCACCTGTTCCGCACGCTCGACGCCGAGAAGTTCGGCGCCGGCCGGCTGACCGAGGTCCGCGCGGGAACGGTCTCGGCCGCGCCCTGCCGACGGGTCGCCGAGCGGGTCGGCGTGCCCGAGCGGATGATCGCCGCGGCTCCCGAGAACATGCACAAGCGGGTGCGCGACCTGGTCCGCACCGAGCGCGTGCTGGCGTCGATCTGCGAGGCGATCATCGGTGCCTGCTACCTGGAGTTCGGCTACGAGCGGACGGCCGAGGCGGTCGTCGACGCCTTCGCTCCGGAGCTGGGCGAGGCACTGGACCGTCCGACCGACCACAAGAGCCGGTTGCAGGAGCTGCTGATGGCCGGCGGTCGCACCGTCGAGTACCGCGTAACCGACGAGATCGGCGAGCCGCACGCGCGGACGTTCGTGGTCGACGCGGTGGTCGACGACGCGGTGATCGGGAGCGGTCGCGGCCGCTCGAAGAAGCTCGCGGAGCAAGAGGCGGCTCACGAGGCGCTGGTCTCGCTCCGAGACTGACTCCCCGCCCACCCCGCGCATGCACCTGAAGTCGGTGACCCTGAAGGGCTTCAAGTCCTTCCCCGACCGCACCCGGCTCGAGTTCGACCCGGGGGTGTCGGTGGTCGTCGGCCCGAACGGGTCCGGCAAGAGCAACGTCACCGACGCGATCCTCTGGGCGCTCGGCGAGCAGCGGCCGCTGGCGATCCGCGGGCAGTCGATGCAGGACGTGATCTTCGGCGGCGGCCGGGGCGTCCAGGCCAAGCAGGCCGCCGAGGTCGAGCTGGTGCTCGACAACTCCGACGGCACCGTCGACCTGCCGGTCAGCGAGATCTCGGTGATCCGCCGGCTCGATCGCTCGGGCGACGGCGGCTACCGGCTGAACGGCGCGCGCTGCCGGCTGAGCGACGTCCAGGAGGTGCTCTCCGACACCGGTCTCGGCAAGGAGGCGCACTCCGTGATCTCGCAGGGTCGCGTCGAGGGGATCGTCACCTCGAAGCCGAAGGACCGCCGGCTGCTGATCGAGGAGGCGGCCGGGCTGGGCAAGCACCGCAAGCGCCGCCGTCGCGCCCAGGCCAAGCTCGATCGCACCCGGTCCAACCTGGATCAGGCGCTGCTGGTCGAGCAGGAGGCCCGCAAGCAGCTCGGTCCGCTGAAGCGCCAGGCCGAGGCGGCCGACCTGCACGCGCGACTGGAGCGGCAGACCAACGAGGCCCGCTGGGAGCTGGCCCGCGACGGGCTGCGCGAGCGCGGCGCCCAACGGGTGGCGGCCGAGGCCGAGACGATCGCGGCGAAGGCCGAGCGCGAGACGTTGCAGGAGCAGCTCGACGGGGTGGTCGCCGAGCGGCGTGAGGCCGAGGAAGCGCTGGCCGAGCAGGCGCAGCGCCGTGACCGTCTGGCGTCGCGGGCCCGGCGGGTGGCGTCGTCGACCGAGCGCGTCGGCTTGCGGCTGGAGCGGGTCAGCGACCGCCGCCAGAGCCTCAACGACCGGATCGAGCGCCGGCAGGAGCAGCTCGACGAGCTGCGGGCGGCCGCCGCGGCCGACCGACCCGACGACGCCGGCAGCGACCGGATCGCCGCGCTCGAGGCCGAGCTGGAGGCGCTCGAGGCGGAGCGCCAGGACGTCCTCGCCCGCGAGCTGGCGATCCTCGAGCAGACCCGAGACGCCACGACCGTGCAGGTCGAGCAGGCGCGCGAGGCCGCCGTCGCCGTCCAGGCCTCCGGGGCGGCGTTCGAGGCGCGGGCGAAGGGGATCCGCGAGCAGCGGCGGGAGCTCGAGCAGGCGGTCGAGCGCGCCCGTCGCGAGGCCGCGGCGGTCGGTGCCCAGCTGGCGGCGGCCAACCAGTTCCTGCGCAGCCATGGGTCCAGCGCCGGAGCGGCGCGCGGCACGGGCGGAGTCGCGGCCAGCTCGCTGTCGGACGGGCTGCGGGTCGACGACGGCTGCGAGTTGGCCGTGGCGGCCGCGCTCGACGGCCGGCTCGGCGCGATCGTCGCCTCGGACCCGACGGTCGCCCGCGACCTGCTCGGTCAGGGCGGCCGCGACGGTG
>JBAZOW010000016.1:0-23611 GCA_041648495.1 Patulibacter sp. | reverse complement strand
GAGCCCTCTATCGATGGTCTCGGGTACGACGCGGGGACGAGCATGCGGGCCATGGGGAGAGCCTCTGGTTCGGGGGATTCCTACCGGAACGCGTCCCCCCGCTTTGTGCTGCTTCCGCGGGTCCTGCGCGTCCCGTTACGTGCCCGAAACCTACCATCGCCGGCCGCCCGAATCAGCCGGTACCCAGCGATACGTCCGTGATCAGGTGCCGCAGAATGTCCGGTACGGCTCGCCCGCAGGCGCGGCCGGCGTCGCGTAGCGCTCGGCGTCCGCCTGCTCCTCGAACGGGCTGCGGATCACCTCGACGAGCCGCTCGAACGGCTCCAGGTCGCCCTCGGTCGCGGCGGCGAGCGCTTCCTCGACGCGTTCGTTGCGCGGGATGTAGAGCGGATTGACCCGGTCCATCTCGACCGCGACCTCCTGCGGGTCGCGGTCGCCGACCAGCACGCGCCAACGCGCCGTCCAGGCGTCGAACGCCTCGCGGTCGGTGAACTGGTCACGCAGCCACGTGTCGTCGCCGGTGAGGATCCCCGACAGCCGGCGGAACCCGAGGGTGAAGTCGACGCCGTCGGCCTGCAGCAGGGCCATCAGGTCGTTCGAGAGCGCGACGTCGGGCGGCACGGCTTCCTCGTCGCTTTCGGTCACCGGACCGCCGAGCTCGAGCGGCAGGCCGAGCTTGGCCCGCATGCCCTCCAGCCAGTACCGGCTGTACCGCTCCGGGAACGTCGACAGCACCGCGGTCAGCGCCTCGACCGCCACGTCGCTGTCCTCGTCGACCAAGGGCACCAGCGGCTCGGCGAGCCGCGCCAGGTTCCACTGCGCCAGGTACGGCTGGTTGCCGTAGGCGTAGCGCCCGGCGTGATCGATCGAGCTGAAGACCGTGCCCGGGGCGAACGCCTCCATGAACGCGCACGGGCCGTAGTCGATCGTCTCGCCCGAGATCGTCATGTTGTCGGTGTTCATCACCCCGTGGACGAAGCCGACCAGCATCCAGCGGGCGATCAGCGCCGCCTGCGCGTCGACGACCGCGGTGAAGAACGCCAGGTAGCGGTGCCCGGCGTCCGTCACCTCGGGGTAGTGCCGCGCGATCGCGTACTCGGTCAGGCGCCGCACCAAGGCGGGGTCGCCGGCCTGCGCCGCGTACTGGAAGGTGCCGACCCGCAGGTGGCTGGCCGCCACGCGGGTCAGGATCGCCCCCGGCAGCTTGGTCTCGCGGAGCACGTGGTCGCCGGTGCCGACGACGGCGAGCGAGCGCGTCGTCGGGATGCCCAGCGCGTGCATCGCCTCGCTGATCACGTACTCGCGCAGCATCGGACCGACCGCGGCCTTGCCGTCGCCCCCGCGCGCGAACGGCGTCCGCCCGGAGCCCTTGAAGTGCACGTCGACACGGCGACCGTCGGGGGTCTCCAGCTCGCCGAGCAGCAGCGCCCGCCCGTCCCCCAGCCGCGGAACGAACGACCCGAACTGGTGCCCGGCGTAGGCCTGGGCCACCGGCGTGGCGCCCTCGGGCACCTGGTTGCCCGCCAGGACCGCCAGCCCCTCTGGGCTTTCGAGGGCCTCGATGTCGAGCCCCAGCTCCGCCGCCAGCGGGCGGTTGAGCGCGAGGAAGGTCGGCCGCGAGGAGCCGGCCGGCTCCCACGGTTCGTAGAGCCCTTCGAGCTCACGCACGAACGAGTTGTCGAACCCGAACAGCGATCGGGGGATCGTGCTCATAGGAGCAGGCTAACGATCCGCCGCATCCGGCCCATGAACATCCCGTTGCGAGCGCCGCCCCGCGGCGTCGCGGGACACTGGACCGGCTACGCGCCAAACGAGCGGCAAGACGCACACTGAACGGCGAGGCGCCAGGTTGTTAGGGGGCCCTTCAACCGGTGGTAGCTTTCCCCGCGGCCCGCTCGTCCCTACGACGATCGGCCGACTGCCGATGTCCCTGCTCGTCGCCGCCCTCCCCACGGTCCAATTCGTCATCGGCCTTCGTGAGGGCGTCGAGGCGGCGCTGGTCGTCGGGATCATCGCCACCTTCCTCCACCAGCAGGGTCGACGGGATGCCCTGCCGTGGATGTGGGCCGGCGTCGCGCTGGCCGTCACGCTCTGCGTCGGGGTCGCCGTCGTCCTGGAGCTGGTCAACGAGACGCTGCCCTACAAGCAGCAGGAGGGCTTCGAGGCCCTGATCGGCTTCGTCGCCGTAGCGATGGTCACGTGGATGATCGTCTGGATGCGCCGCCACGGGCGACAGCTCAGCTCCGATCTTCGGACCGGAGCCGGGGCCGCGCTGGCCCGCGGCTCGGCCGCCGGGCTGGTCGCGATGGCGTTCCTGGCGGTGCTGCGCGAGGGGCTGGAGACGGCGACCTTCCTGCTCGCCACCTTCCAGTCCTCCTACGGGGTCAGCCCCTGGAGCGCCGGCCTCGGCACGGTCGCGGGCCTGCTGGTCGCCACGATCATCGGCTGGGCGATCTACCGCGGCGGCACCCGCGTCAACCTGGCCCGCTTCTTCACGATCACCTCGCTGCTGCTGGTGCTGATCTCGGCGGGGATCGTCGCGACCGCGTTGCGCCACGCGCACGAGGCCGGAGTGCTCAACGTGCTGCAGGACCGGGCGCTCGATCTGTCCGCGGTCGTGACCCCCGACTCCGGATCGGTGGTCAACGGCCTGATCACCGGGCTGCTCGGCATCTACCCCTACCCCACGTACGCCGAGCTGCTCGGCTGGCTGCTCTACGCGGTGCCGATGACGATCTTCGTCCTCTGGCCGGCGCGCCCCCGGACCCGAACCGCGCCCGTAGAGCGGACCGTTCCTCCGTCATCACCCGAATCCCAAGGACCCGCCCGCTCATGTTCGTGACCCCTCGCGCCGTTCGCATCGCCCTCGTCGGCTCCGGCCTGCTGCTGAGCAGCGTCGCGCTCTCGGCGTGCGGCGACGACGACAGCGGCAGCGCCAAGAGCGAGACCGGGGCGTCCGCCACGGCCGCGTCGTCCAAGGAGAACGCCTCGGCGAAGGAGCTGACGTTCGAGCTGACCGACACGGGCTGCGACCCGGTCGACGCCACCGTCGCCGCCGGCCCGGTCAAGTTCGTCGTCAAGAACCCCGGCACGACCAAGACCGACGAGCTCGAGCTGCGCAACGCCGACGGCATCATCATGGGCGAGCGCGAGAACATCGCCCCCGGGCTCGGCGCGGACTTCACGCTGACCCTGGAGCCCGGCAAGTACGAGCTGCTCTGCACGTTCCAGAACGCCGAGCGCGACGGCGGGACGATCACCGTCACCGGTGACGCCCCGGCGACGGGCGGCGGCAGCACCGCCACGCTCGACAAGGCCGTCAGCGACTACCGCGCGTACGTCGGGACCGAGACCGACCAGCTGGTCACGGACGTGACGGCGTTCGTCGCCGCCTTGAAGGCCGGCGACACCGCCAAGGCCAAGCAGCTGTTCGGTCCGACCCGCGTCCACTACGAGACGATCGAACCGATCGCCGAGAGCTTCGGCGATCTCGATCCGCGGATCGACGCCCGGGCCAACGACGTCGCCGATCGCAGCTCGTGGACCGGGTTCCACCGGATCGAGCAGATCCTGTTCGTGAAGAACACCACCAAGGGCACCGCGAAGTACGCCGACCAGCTGCTGGAGGACGTCAAGCAGTTGCAGGCGCAGATCCCGGATCTGAAGCTGCAGGCGGCGCAGGTCGCCAACGGTGCGATCGGGCTGCTCGACGAGGTCTCCGCGAGCAAGATCACCGGCGAGGAGGACCGCTACTCGCACACCGATCTGTCCGACTTCCAGGCCAACTTCGACGGTGCGGTGAAGGCCTTCACGGTGCTCGAGCCCGCCCTCGAGGAGCGCGGCGAGGGACCGCTCGTCAACGAGATCAAGACCCAGATCGCGGACGTCCAGAAGGGCCTCGATCGCTACCGCCGCGACACCCCGCTCGGCTTCGCGCTCTACTCGGAGCTGACGCCCGCGGACCGGCGTCGGTTCTCGCAGCAGATCACGAGCCTGGCCGAGCCGATGTCGCTCGTGGCGGGCAAGGTCCTGAGCTGAGGAGCGACCGGACGACGATGACCTCCCCGGACGACGATCCCGAGCACGGCGACGCTGCCCCGCAACGGGGCGCGATGACCCGTCGCCGCGCGCTGCTGCTCGGCGGTGGCGGGGTGCTCGGGGTCGCCGCCGCCGGGGCCGGCGGATTCTCGGTCGGCCGGGCGGAGGCCCGCGACGAGCACCCGTCGGCCGGCGCCGTTCCGTTCCACGGCCCGCACCAGGCCGGGATCGCCACCCCCGCCCAGGATCGGCTGGTCTTCGGGGCGTTCGACCTGACCACCGACGACGCGGTGGCCCTGCACGATCTGCTGCGCGAGTGGACCGCGGCGGCCGCCCTGATGACGCAGGGCCAGCCGACCGGAACGGTGGCCGGGCACCCGGAGGTTCCGCCGAGCGACACGGGCGAGGCGGAGGGCCTGGCGGCGTCGCAGCTGACGATCACGTTCGGGCTCGGGCGCGGGGTCTTCGTACGGGACGGGCAGGACCGCATGGGCCTGCAGTCGCGGATGCCCGCGGGGCTGGAACCGCTCGGGCACCTCCCCGGCGACAACCTGGATCCGGAGCGCAGCGACGGCGACCTCTGCGTCCAGGCCTGTGCGAACGACCCCCAGGTCGCGTTCCACGCGATCCGCAACCTGGCCCGGATCGCCCGACCGACCGCGGTCCTGCGCTGGACCCAGCTCGGGTTCGGCCGCACGTCGACCACCTCACGAGATCAGTCGACGCCCCGCAACCTGATGGGGTTCAAGGACGGCACCCGCAACATCAAGGCGGAGGACACCGCCGCGATGGAGCGGTTCGTCTGGGTCGGCAACGACGAGCCGCAGCGGTGGCTGCACGGCGGATCGTTCCTCGTCGCCCGCCGGATCCGGATGCTGATCGAGTCGTGGGACCGCGACCGGCTCGGCGATCAGGAGGCGGTCTTCGGGCGGACCAAGGTCAGCGGCGCGCCGCTGACCGGCAAGGACGAGTTCGACGTGCCCGACCTGCGGGCCCGCCTGCGCGACGGCACCCCTGCGATCGGCCCCGACGCGCACATCCGGCTCGCCGCACCGGAGACCAACGCGGGACAGGCGCTGCTGCGCCGCGGCTACTCCTACACCGACGGAATCGACGCGCGCACCGGCCTGCTCGACGCCGGACTGTTCTTCCTCGCGTTCCAGCGCGATCCGCACCGGCAGTTCGCGGCGATCCAGCGTCGCCTGGGGACGTCCGACGCCCTCAACGAGTACATCCAGCACACGGGCAGCGGACTGTTCGCCGTTCCCCCGGGGGTTCGGGCCGGAGGCTTCGTCGGCCAGGGTCTGTTCGGACGCTGAGACGCGTATCGTTTCGGCGGTATGTCGCTCTCGTCACCCGGCCCAGAAGCTCCGGTCGCCGCCCGCTTGCGCGGCGTCGCCAGCTCGCCGGTACGCGAGATCCTGGCGCTGACGGAGCGTTCCGGAATCCTCTCGTTCGCCGGCGGACTACCCGCTCCGGAGCTGTTCGACCACGTCGGGATCGGCGCGGCGTTCGCGTCGGTGCTCGACGAGCTCTCGGCCGGCCGCAGCCTGCAGTACTCGACCACCGAGGGCGACCCGGAGCTGCGGCGGCGGATCGCGGACCGGCTGACGCTGCGCGGGCTGCCGACCGAGCCCGACGAGCTGCTGATCACCAGCGGGTCGCAGCAGGCGCTGACGTTGATCGCCCAGGTCTTCCTCGAGCCCGGCGACGTGGTGCTGGTCGAGGACCCGAGCTACCTGGCCGCGCTCCAGGCGTTCCAGCTGACCGGCGCCCGGCTGGTGCCGGTGCCGTGCGACGAGGACGGCCTGCTGCCCGACGAGGTCGAGCGGTTGGTCGCCGAGCACCGTCCGAAGCTGCTCTACACGGTGCCGACCTTCCACAATCCGACCAGCCGGACCCTGACCGCCGACCGCCGCGAAGCGTTGGCGGAGATCATGGATCGGGCGGACCTGTGGACGGTCGAGGACGATCCCTACGGCGAGCTGCGCTACGCGGGTGATCCGGTCCCCGCCCTGGCGTCCTACCCCGCCGCCGAAGGCCGCACGCTCGCGCTCTCGACGCTCTCGAAGGTCGCCGCCCCCGGGCTGCGGATCGGCTGGGTGCGGACCCCGCCGACGGTGATGCAGGCGCTGACGATCGCCAAGCAGGCCGCCGACCTGCACTCGTCGACGGTCGACCAGGCCGCGACGGCGCGGTGGCTGGCGCACGTCGACCTGGACGCGCACCTGACCAGGCTCAAGGCGACCTACCGCGAGCGGCGCGACGCGATGCTCGCCGGGCTGCCCGACGTGCTGCCCGAGGGATCGACCTTCGCCACCCCGGACGGCGGCATGTTCCTCTGGATCCGCCTGCCCAAGGGCTACGACGCGACCGCGATCCTGCCGAGCGCGATCGACCGTCAGGTCGCCTACGTGCCCGGTGCGCCGTTCTACGCCTGCGACCCGGACCCGCGCACCCTGCGGATGTCGTTCACGACCCACGAGCCGGTCCAGATCCACCACGGCCTCGACCGGCTGGCCGAGACCTTCCGCAGCACGCCGCCGACCGGCTGAGCCGCTCGGCGCACCGTGCGCGACGTCGGTCGCCCGCGCCTCCGTGTCGAGTTCGCCGGGATCATCGCGGCGAACTCGACACGGTCCGGCGGCCCGCGCCGCCGTCCGGCGCCGCGATGGGCTACGCCGCCGGCGCCTGTCCCGTCCGCACGTAGACGCGCTGACCGATCTGCAGGTCCAGCCGCGCGGCCTCGCCGCGGGTGGTCTGGGCCGCGAGCGGGCCGTGGTCGGGGTCCAGCAGCTCGACCCGGACCTCGAAGCCCAGGTGGACGACGCGCTCGACGGTGACCGGGACCGCGTCGCCGACCGCCTCGTGCGAGAGCACCAGGTCGTGCGGGCGCACCAGCACGCCGCGCAGCCGGGCGGTCGGCCCCAGGAACGACTTGACGAAGTCGTTGGTCGGCTGGTCGTAGACCTCGCGCGGGCTCCCCCACTGCTCGATCCGTCCCTCCGCCAGGACCGCGATGTGGTCGGCGACGTCGAGCGCCTCCTCCTGGTCGTGCGTGACCAGGACGGTGGTGACGCCGGTCTCGGACTGCAGGCCGCGCAGCCACTGACGCAGGTCCTCGCGGACCTTGGCGTCGAGCGCGCCGAACGGCTCGTCGAGCAGCAGCACCTTCGGCTGAACCGCGAGCGCGCGGGCGAGCGCCATCCGCTGCCGCTGGCCGCCGGACAGCTGCGTCGGGTAGCGCTCCTGGTAGCCGGCAAGGCCGACGATCTCCAGCAGCTCGTCGACGCGCCGGTTGATCTCGGCCTTCGGCTGCTTGCGGATCGACGGGCCGAAGCCGACGTTGTCGCGCACGTTGAGGTGCTTGAACGCCGCGTAGTGCTGGAAGACGAAGCCGATCTCGCGCGACTGCGGCGGGATGAACGTGACGTCCTCGCCGCCGATCACGACCGTCCCGCCGTCCGGGACCTCGAGGCCGGCGACGGCCCGCAGCAGCGTCGACTTGCCCGAGCCGGAAGGCCCGAGCAGTGCGGTCAGCGAACCGCCGGGGATCGACAGGTTGATGTCGCGCAGCGCGTGGTAGTCGCCGTAGTGCTTGTTGAGGTCCGTGACGACGATCGCGTGCGACTCGGTCGCGATCGCGTCCGACGAGGCGACGAGCCGCTGCAGATCCCGGGATCCGGTGGTGACCTCGCCATCCGAGGTCGGCGGGGCCGGTGCAGGTGTGGCGTCGGTCATGAGGAGTGCCTCTTGCGGTCGAGCACGGTCATCAGCAGCAGCGTGATGATCGCCAGGATCATCAGCAGGGTCGACGCCGCGTAGGCGCCGTAGGTGTTGTGGTCGTCGATGTAGCGGGAGTGGACGAGCAACGTCAGCGTCTGGGACTCGCCCGCGACGCCGGCCGAGACCATGATCACGGCGCCGAACTCGCCGAGCGCACGGGCGACGGTCAGGACGACGCCGTAGGTCAGGCCCCAGCGGATCGCCGGCAGGGTGATCCGCCAGAAGGTCTGCCAGCGCGACGCGCCGAGCGTGGCGGCGGCCTGCTCCTGCTCCTCGCCGATCTCGTGCAGCACCGGCTCGACCTCGCGGACGACGAACGGCAGCGTGACGAAGATCGTCGCCAGGACCATGCCCGGCAGCGCGAAGATCACCCTGAATCCCGCCTCGTCGACGAAGCCGAACCAGCCGTCGGCGCCCCAGAGCAGGATCAGCGAGGCACCGACGACGATCGGCGAGACCGCGAACGGCAGGTCGACGATCGCCTGCACGATCCCGCGCCCGCGGAACCGCCCGCGGACGAGCGCCAGGGCGGTCGCGATCCCGAAGATCACGTTCAGCGGGACGACGATCGCCACGATCAGCAGCGACAGCTGCAGGGCCGAGATCGCCGCCGGGGTGGTGATCGAGTCGACGAACGCCCCGATCCCGTTCTCGAAGGTGCGGAAGATGATCAGCACGATCGGGACGGCGACGAGCAGTCCCAGGTAGGTCAGCGCGATCGTGCGCAGCGTGAGCTGGGAGCGCCGGCTCGGGCCGACGCGGGATCCGACGCGGTCGGGCGTGGCGGTGCTCATGCGTTCTGCTCCTCGCGGCGGGACGCGCGGTTGCCGACGAGGCGCAGCAGCAGCAGGACGGCGAAGGCGATCAGCAGCAGCGAGACCGACACGGCCGCCGCGTTGACGAAGCGGTCGATCTCGATCTGCTTCTGGATGTACTGCGACGCGACCTCGGTCTTCTTGGGGATCCCGCCGCCGATCAGCACGACCGAGCCGTACTCGCCGATCGCCCGCGTGAACGCCAGGCCGGTGCCGGTGAGGATCGCGGGCAGCAGGGTCGGCAGGATGATCCGCCGGAAGATCGTCAGGTTGCTCGCGCCGAGCGACGCGGCGGCCTCCTCGACCTCCTTGTCGATCTCCATCAGTACCGGCTGGACCGCCCGGACCACGAACGGCAGGGTGACGAAGAGCAGCGCGATCACCAGCGCGGGCCGGGTCGCGTTGAGCTGGATGTCGAACGGGCTCGACGGCCCGTAGAGCGACAGCAGCACCATGCTGGCGACGATCGTCGGCAGCGCGAACGGCAGGTCGATCAGCGCGTTGACGAAGCGCTTGCCCGGGAACTCGTCGCGGACGAGCACCCAGGCGATCAGCGTGCCGAGCACCACGTTGATCAACGCGACGACCAGCGATACCCCGACCGTGACCAGGAGCGCCGCCCGTGCGGCGGGAGCATCGATCGCGTCGATGAACCCGCCGATGCCGTTGTCGAACGCCTTGACGGAGATCGCAGCCAACGGCAGCAGGACGATGACGCTGAGCCATAGGGTGGCGATGCCGAGCCCCAGGGGCCCGACGCCGCCGACGGCTCGCCGGCCGAAGCGTCTACGCGACGCGTCGGCCGGGCGGTTCACGGTCGAGGTGGCCATACGTCAGGCTCAGCCCGTGGCGTCGTTGTAGATCTTGGCGATCGAGCCGTTGTCCGGATCGAACAGCGCCGGGTCGACCTCGCCCCAGCCGCCCAGGTCGTCGATCGTCCAGAGCTTCTCCGGCGCCGGGAACTTGTCGGCGAACTCCGCGGCGACGGTCTCGTCGACCGGACGGAAGCCGGCCTCGGCCCACAGCTTCTGGCCCTCGGGCGAGAGGTTGAAGTCGAGGAACGCCTGGGCCTGCTCGGGGTGCTTGCTGGTGTTGAGGACCGCGATCGGGTTCTCGATCTTGAACGTCGTCGGCGGGGTGACGTGCTCGACCTTCTCGCCCTCGCCCTCGATGAACAGCGCCTCGTTCTCGTAGCTCAGCAGCACGTCGCCGGTGCCCTGGAGGAACGTCTCCGTCGCCTCACGACCGGACTTCGGCTGGACCTTGACGTGGTCCTTGACCAGCTTGTCGACGAACGCCAGGCCGGCGTCGCCGTTCTTGCCGCCCTCGCTCTTGGCCGCGTACGGCGCGAGCAGGTTCCACTTGGCGGAGCCGGAGCTGAACGGGTTCGGCGTCACGACCTCGACGCCGTCCTTCAGCAGGTCGTCCCAGTCCTTGATGCCCTTCGGGTTGCCCTCGCGGACGACGATCGTCACGACCGACCCGAACGCGAGGCCCTTCTTGTTCTCCTCGCTGTTCCAGTCCTCGTCGACGATGCCCTTCTTGACCAGGCGCGTGACGTCGGGCTCGACCGAGAAGTTGACGATGTCGGTCTCGAGGCCGGCCTCGACCTTGCGCGACTGGTCGCCGGAGGCGCCGTAGGACTGCGCGAAGGTCGTGCCCTCGCCCGGCTGGGTGGCCTGGAAGGCCGGGATCAGCTTGTCGAAGCCCACCTTCGGCACCGCGTAGCCGACCAGCGAGAGCTTGGCTCCACCGCTCGACGCCGCTGCGGATTCGGCCGTGTCACCGTCGGTGCTGTCGCTGGAACCGCCGCAGCCGGCGAGGACCAGGCCGAGGATCGCCGCCGCGGGCGCGAGAAGTCGTTTCGGGTTGCGCATGAGGTCTGCTTTCGGAGTCATCGCCAGGTTTAATCCTGATCGGGATTCAGGATATTAGCGATTCCTCGCTGGCTCGTCGGGATCCTATCTGGAATCACCAGAAAACGGACAGCAATAGGGACTTTCTTCGTTTCCCCTGCGGAGACGGTGTCTACCCTTCGGCTTCGTGCGCGCCCGTCGTGTTCCGCATCCGGTCGAGCCAGCGCCCGACGACCTCGCCCGCGGGACCGGCCCGGCGGACCGCTGGGTCGACCTCCGCGGCGAACCGCCGCAGGGCCGCCGCAAGCTGCCGTTCGTCCTCGGTCAACGCCCCGTCGAAGGTCGGATCGAGCAGGTGCCCGAGCGGATCGACGGAGAGCATGCCGAGCAGGTCCAGGGCGACCTCCAGCCGCCGCGCCGCGGGCGCCGTGCCCGCCCGCCCCTCGCCGTCGTCCCCGCGACGGGTCGAGACGACGTCGAGCTGCCCGCGCCACAGCTCGGCGGTCACCGTGCGCCGCGACGGCGACAGGCTCGTCGCGTAGGCACCGCCGCGCTCAGGCACCGCGGCGGTCGTGTTCAGCACCTGCCGGACGTCGTGGGCGATCCGGTGGAAGGTCTCGTCGCTCAGCCCGAAGCCGACGAACAGCATGTGCCGGGTCAGCAGCAGCGCCTGGACGATCCCCGCCAGCGCGTTGCGCTCGGCGCCGAACCGCAGGTAGTCGTCGCGGGTCAGCACCACGCCATGCAGCTGGCCGTCGCGGACGGTGCCGTGGAGCTTGACGATCCAGTGGTCCGCCGACGTCTGACCGTCGAACGGCAGCACCGCGATCCGGTCGGCTCCCGCATCGCGCCAGGCCCGCTCGAACAGGTCGTCCCAGTTGGTCGACGCGGCCTCGACGACCGGCAACGACGCCAGCAGCTGGTGCTGCAACGCCACCCGCGAGGCCGACGTCAGCCGCTCCAGCAGGATCCGTTCCAGCTCGCCCGCCCCCAGCCGGCTCTGGATCAGGGCCGCGCGGTCGCGCAGGTCGATCCGCGCCAGCGCCTCGCGGTCGGCCTCCATCCCGGCCTCGGCGATCAGCTCGTCGAGCAGCCCGACCCACGACGGCAGCCCCGCGCCCATGCTGACCCCGGCGCCGACGAACGGCACCAGCCGTCCCTCGCGGGCCAGCCGCGCCAGTTCGAGGATTCGGCCGTAGAGCTCGGGACCGAGCGACGACGCCAGCATCGCCTCGACCCCGGCCGCCCGCCGCGCCCGTTGCGCCGCCGCGTAGTGCTCGTGGTCGAAGCAGACCAGAGCGACGTCCGGTCCGTCGGGGCGTTCCTGCAGGGCGGCGCGCGCCGCCTCGATCTGGCCGGCGAGCACGGCACCGCGGACTTCCCGACCGCCGCCCGCCCCGACGCCGACCGTCGGCAGGGCGACCAAGCGCCGCGGCCGCGGCAGCTCCAGCCGCGCCGACGGGCAGGTGTCCGCGTCGGCGACGGTCCGCTCCAGCCGTTCGATCGCGCGGGCGAGTGCCCGGGCGCAGGCGCGGACGTCGCCGTGCGGGACACCGGTGTCGCAGGCGACGACCCCGGGTGCGTCCGCCGTCGGAGGGCGCAGGACGACCGATCCGGTGGCCTCCAGCTCGGTCCGCGCGGCGTCGTCCAGCCGTCCCGTGCCGTCGACCACTCCCCCGCGACCGAGCCGCTCCAGCGCCGGCAGCCACGACGAGGTCACGTTGCCGTGGTGGTCCGTCGGCAGCACCCAGGCGTCGCAGTGCAGCGCCGTCAGGTCTCCGCGGGTGACGAACAGGTGGCGCGCGGGCATCGTCCAAGGATGGACCAGCGGGCCGCGTGCGGCGTTGGTGGCCCGTGAACTAGTCGGCGGAGGGCGGCGGAGGATCCTCGGACGCGGCCGGTGATTCCTCGACCTGGTCCTCGCCGTCGGCCACGCGCAGACCGTCGGACGCCGCCTCGTCCCGCTCCTCGGGGGTCGCCCCCGCCGTCGGGTCGTTGCCGGCCCGGGCGTCGCCGGCCCGCAGCAGCCGCTCGCGCAGCGTCGCCTCCTCCTCCGGCGTCGGGTCCCACTCCGCCGGATCGGGCAGCTCGGCCAGGCCGTCGAGCCCGAACAGCTTGAGGAACAGCCCGGTGGTCCGGTAGAGCACCGCCCCGAACTGCGAGCGCCCGGCCTCCTCGATCATCCCCCGCTCGACCAGCGACGCGCAGGCGGCCTCGGCCGCGACGCCGCGGATCCGTGAGATGTCCGGGCGGCTGACCGGCTGCAGGTAGGCGACGATCGCCAGCGTCTCGGCCTGGGCCGGGGTCAGCGGCGGGGTCCGCGGCGCGGCCATCAGTCGGCGCGCCGACGGCTCGGTCTCGGGGGCCGTCGACAGCAGCCAGCCGCCGCCGATCGTCCGCAGCACCAGTCCACGGCGACCGGGCGCGTAGGCGACCTGCAGCTCGCGCAGCGCGTCGGCGACCTCGTCCGGTCCGGTGTCGCAGGCCGTCGCCAGGTCGTTGACCGCGACCGGGTCCGACGACAGGAAGAGCAACGCCTCGACCTCGGACGCCAGGCCGCTCTGCTCGGCCGGCGGCGTGCGGGCGTCGATCGGCCCGTCGGGGTCGATCGCGGTCGGGAACACGACGCCCGGGTCGGCAGGAATCGCCGCATCGGTCGGATCGTCGGCCGGCGTCGGGTCCTCCGGCAGCGGGCCCCCGTGCGCGCTCACGCCGCCACCTCGACATCGGCGGTGGCCAGCGCCGCCCAGCTCGGGCGTCCGTCGGGGACGCCGTCGATGTGGATCTCGGCGAACGGCTCGGCCTGGGTCCAGTCGGCCTCGCCCTGCTTGTACAGCTCCAGCAGCGCCCACAGCGTGACCGCGACCGTGGTCCGGTCGCTCTCGCCGACCGCCTCGCTGAACGTGAACCGCCCGCGGCGCAGCAACGCCCGCAGGTGCGCCAGCCGCTCGGGCAGCGCGACCCGCGAGATCGTCACGTGGTGCAGGCTGACCTGGGCCGGCATCCGCAGCATTCCGCCGAGCGCTCGGCCGAGCCGCTTGGGGTTGTGGACCGCGACCGCGTCGGCCTCTGTGAACCGCCGCAGGTGCGGCGGCAGCGGCGCCTGACGGAACCGGTGTCCGTCCTGCAACGCCAACCGGTCGACCAGGAACTCCGCGCCGTGGCGGTAACGGCGGGCCTGGAGCATCCGGTCCAGCAGCTCCTCGGCCGCCTCCTCGGGCGCCAGCTCGTCCTCGTCGTCGGCCTCGGCCTGCGGCAGCAGCAGCCGCGACTTCAGCTCCAGCAGCGACGTGATCAGGATCAGGAACTCGGTGGCGACCTCCAGGTCCAGCTCGCCGCGTGCCTCGAGGTGGTCGAGGTACGTCAGCACGACGTCGGCCAGGTCGACCTCCAGCAGGTCGACCTCGTCCTTGAGGATCAGGGTGAGCAGCAGGTCGAACGGCCCGCTGAAGACCTCCAGGTCGAGCTCGAGACCCGCGACGTAGGCCGTCGCGCGCATGTCAGATGGTCGATTTCACGGAATCGTGGATGTGGGGTGCGTTCACGGTGGATGCGGGGCGTCGTCGGGTGCCGAGAGCCAGGCTGGTTGCCTGGCTGAGGTACCCAGCGGCGCATCCGCGCCGCCGGGGACGTGCACCACGCCGCGAGGTCGTGGAATCGGCCATCCAGAAGCTAGCGAGCGGAGCGGTCGGCGTCGTGCCGGGCCAGCTGCCAGCGGCGCCGTCCCGGCAGGGCCAGCCAGAGCAGCAACAGCACCACGAGCGTCCAGGTCGCCGGACCGAACCGCATCCACCCGTCGAACAGCCGGTCGCCGACCAGGACCGACGCGGCGGTCAGCGCGACGGCCGTCGCGACCATCCCGCCCAGCACCAGCCGGGTGCCGACCGCGACGATCCACGCCGCCTGGCCCTGGTGCAGCAGCGCCCGGTGGATCACGCTCGGGGAGAGCAGCAGAGCGGTGGCGGCCACGGCCGCGAGCAGCGCGACCACGTAGGCGTCACGCTGCAGCTCGTTCAGCTCGGTCGTGAACGGGATCGCCAGCAGGAAGCCGATGATCACCTGGACGCCGACCGCGGCGACGCGCGTCTCCTGCAGCAGCTCGTTGATCTGCCGGGTGTGGCGCTCCGACGGGGTCTCGCCGGTCCGCGGGTTGCGGCTCGGGCCGTTCCCGTCGTCCGACGCGGCCTCGCGCGCTTCGGCGACCGCGTCGGCGTCCTCGGCCCGCAACTCGTCGCGGCGCTCCGGATGCTTCGGGCTCTCCCCAGGACGCGCGGCGGTCATCGGACTAGCGGCGTGGGCCGACGCCCATCGCCTCGCGCACGTCGGCGAGGATCGGGGCGGCGATCGCGCTGGCCTTCTCGGCACCGACGGCGAGCGCGGCCTCGATCGCGGCCTCGTCCTCGCGCAGCTCGCGGTAGCGCTCCTGGATCGGCGCGAAGGTCTCGACCACGGCCTGCGCCGCCTGGACCTTCAGGTCGCCGTAGCCCCGGGCGTCGGCCAGGCTGGCGACGACCTCGTCGGGCGTGCGGTCGGTCGTCGCGGCGAGGATGTCGACCAGGTTGGTCACGCCCGGCTTGGCCTTGATGTCGCGCTGGATCCGGGGCGGATCCTCCGAGTCGGTCACGGCCCGCTTGAGCTTCTTCTCGATCGCCTTCGGCTCGTCGAGCACGTAGACGGTGCCCTCGACCGAGCCGCTCGACGTCGACATCTTCTTCTCGGGCTGCTGCAGGTCCATGATCCGCGCGGCGACCGTCGGGTAGACGCCCTCGGGCGCGCGCAGGATCTCCTGGCCGTCGCCGAACCGCGCGTTGAACCGCTCGGCGATGTCGCGGGTCAGCTCGATGTGCTGGCGCTGGTCGTCGCCGACCGGCACGCGGTCGGCGCGGAAGGCCAGCATGTCGGCGGCCATCAGCACCGGGTAGAGGAACAGCCCCGCCGAGACCAGCTCGCGCTGCTGGGCGGACTTCTCCTTGAACTGGTGCATCCGGTTGAGGTCGCCGTGGGCGGTCACCGACGACAACAGCCACATCAGCTCGGGGACCTCGGGCACGTCGCCCTGGCGGTAGAGCACCGACTGCGCCGGGTCGATCCCGGCGGCGAGCAGGATCGCCAGCGTGTCGTAGGTGCGGTCGCGCAGCTCGCGCGGGTCGTAGGCGACGGTCGTCGCGTGCAGGTCGACGACGCAGAAGATCGACTCGTCGCCGGCGGCGGCCGCCTGCTCCTGCCCCGTCACGTAGTGCCGGATCGCGCCCAGGTAGTTGCCGAGGTGCTTACGGCCGGTGGGTTGGATGCCGGAGTAGACGCGCACGGGTTCGCAGGCTATCCGGCGCGGCCCTCGGCGGGTCCCGTGACCTTGCCGCGCGTGATCCGCACGCGAATCGACCGGGACCCGGCGGGCCGAGGCGATAGCGTAGGGCCGGAAGCTCAGCACCCCGCCAACGACCCACAGAGGCACCCTTGTTCCAACAGATTCTCGTCGGATGCGACAGTGGACCCGGGACCCTGGACGCCCTGCGGCTCGCGTCGGCGTTCGCCGATCTGGCTCCCGAGACGTCGCTGACGCTCGTCCACGCGTACGCCCCGAACGCCACCCGCTTCGGTCGCCGCGGCAAGACCGAGGAGTACGACGAGGCGCTGCACGGCGAGGGCATGCGGCTGCTCGAGACCTTGCGCGAGGGGCTGCCCGAGCACCTCCGCGAGCGCGTCGAGCTGCTGTCGCTGCCGGTCTCGTCGCCGGCGTTCGCGCTGCACGAGCTGGCCGAGGGCCGCAGCGCCGATCTGATCGTGATCGGGCCGGCGCAGCACGGTCCGCTGGGTCGCCTGGTCCTGGGCAGCGACTCGGTCGGGATCCTCCACGGCGCGCCGTGCGCCGTCGCGATCCCGCCGAACACCAGCGGGCACGCGCACGAGGCCGACGCGTCCCGCGCGATCGGTCCGATCGGCGTCGCCTACGACGGCTCGCCGGTGGCCGACGCCGCGACCGAGCTCGCCGCGCGGATCGCGGTCACGCTCGACCGCCAGCTGCAGGTGATCGGCGTCGCCGAGCCGATCAGCCCGGTGACGATGCAGAACTTCGAGGGTCCGACGTCGATCCCGATTCCGCCGCCGGACCCGCAGGCGATCGACGACGAGGTCGCGGCGATCCTCAACGAGCGCATCGCGACGTTGCCGCCGGGTTGCTCGGCCGCCGCGGTCGCGCTCCACGGCGACGCGGTCGACCAGCTGGCCGAGCGCTCGGCCGAGCTCAACCTGCTGGTGATCGGCTCGCGCGACTACGGCCCCGTCCAGCACGTGCTGCTCGGCAGCGTGTCGCGTGGCGTGCTCGACAACGCGCGCTGCCCGGTCCTCGTCGTGCCGCGGCCGGCGGTCGCCGCGGACTGAGGATCTGTCTGGGCTCGGATCGGAACGACGACCGAGCCCAGACGATCCTGCGCTGCGACGCGGCGCGGGCTACGTCGTGACCTTGAAGGTCCTCGCGCCGGTCCGATCCTTGGTGATGCCGTACACCCGGACCGTCTTGGTGCCGGTGACGCGACCGACCGCGAAGACCCTCGTGGCCGTCCCCTTGCGGGACGCCTTCAGGACGACGGTCCTGCCCCGGTAGACGATCCGGATCCGCTCGCCTGCCGCGAGCCCGGACACCGATACCCGCTGCTTCGTGCCTTTGCGGACCTTGACCTTGGACACCTTCACGACCAGCTTCTTGGCCGGAAGCGGGGCCTTGACCGTGGGGATGACCGGGCCGCCGCCCGGCGACACGAACGGCGCCAAGGGCGTCCTCGGCACCTCGGGCGTCTCCGGCGCCACGTCGGGCTTTGCGGGCGTCGCCGTGACGGACGCGGTGAAGTCGCCCGTTCCCTCGGCGTTGATCGCCGCGACCTGCACTTCGTAGGCCGTACCGTCGGTCAGCCCGGCCAGGGTCTGCTCCGTCGCGGCGCCGTAGTCCCGGGTCTCCCAGTGCCGTCCGGCGTCGGAGGAGTACCGCACGCGGTACCCCGTGATCGGCGAACCGCCGTCGTCGGGCGCCGTCCACGACAGGGCGAGCGCCCCTTCGCGCGGCGTCAGCATCAGGTTCGTCGCGACGCCCGGCGTCGTGCGCGGCGTCACGGTCTGCGACGCGCTGTAGGCCCCCGTCGCGGCGCTGTTGAACGCGGCCACCTGCACGTCGTACGTGGTGCCGTTGGTGAGCTCCGTCAGCGTCCGGCTCGTGCCCTCGCCAACGGTCTCGGTCTCCCAGTGGATACCGCCGTCGCTCGAATAGCGAACGCGATAGCCGAGGACCGGCGGACCGCCGGTCGACGTCGGTGCCGTCCACTCCAACTCCGCCGAACGGTCGCCGTAGGTCGCCCGCAGACCGGTCGGGGCCCCCGGCGCATCGGGGGTCGTGCTGACCTGGTTGCCGTGCACGTAGATCGTCGGCAGGCTGCCGAGGCGGTACGGGCCGATCGCGACGGCGGCGAGGTTGGCCGGCTTGCCCTCCAGCGGAATCTGACGGTGATACGGCCACTCGGCCCCGAGGCCGCCGATCGACTGGTCGCCGTTCAGCACCTTGTCGCCGGTCCCGGCGTAGGTGTAGTCGACGCTGAAGGTCGTGATGGCGGTCTGGTACTGCAGGGCCTCGTTGCTGGCCAGCTGATCCGTCCCGTCGTAGTAGGTCAGCTTGCCCTTGGTGCCCGCGTAGAACGCCGGGTTGTAGATCCCGCCGAGCTTCTCGATGCCGCCCTCGACGCCCGAGATCGAGATGCGCGCCTTGTCACCCACGGCGAACGGCTCGCCCGGGTTGGTGGTGTTCGCCACCTCGACGTCCACGCCCTTGGCGCGCACGACGCGGTACTGGACCTTGCCGCCGTTGGTCAGCTCGACGACGTTGCGGCCGCCCTTGAGCTTGACCGCGAAGCTGCCGTCCGACGCCGCAGCGTAGGGGTGCCAGCCGTCGCCCCACTCGCTGACGTTCAACGGATCGTGGACGCGCACCGTCGTGCCCGTCGCCGGGGTGAAGCTGAAGTCGCGCTCGCCGACCGTCTTGTCGAAGTAGTAGGTGTCGAGCTCGTTCCTGATGTCGATGCCGGTGTCGAACGTGCCCACGTCACCGCCGACGTTGACGACCGCGAGTCCGGTGTTCTGCGGGTCGATGCCGTTGAACGACCAGTTCGTGCTTCCCGGGGTGCCGTTGTCGTTCGCCGCCAGGTAGTGCACGGGCCCGTAGGTGATCTTGACGACGCTGACGCCGGGGCGATCGGCCCGGATCCGCAGCTGGCGACGGCCGTCGAGGCCGATGCCGCGGGTGGTGACGCTGTCGCCTACGACGTCGAAGCGGTAGTGGGGCTCGATGAAGAGGTTGTTGATCTGGTCGAGCTGCGCCTGCTGGGTCCGGAACGTGTCGAGGTCGAAGTGGTCGCCGACGGCCAGGTTGACCACGCCGGTGTCGTCGAGGTTGGTGTACAGGCCGCGGTTGTCGCCGGCGCCCAGGCCGGGGATCAGCAACGCGGTGTCCTGACGCTGCGCCACCGGCGTGAGGTTCAGGGTGTACTGGGCCCCGGCCGTCGCCGCCGACAGCGTGAAGATCTTGGCGACCTTGTCGGTCTGGCCCGGGATCACCGCCGAAGCGATGTTCTGGGTGACGTAGGGCGTCGTGGTCGTCGGAACGTAGACGTCGTGGTCGGCGTCGGAGAAGGCTTCGACCCGCGCGAGCGGGCGCGGCGTGAACTCCGCGTAGTGCTGCGCGGTGCCGTTCTTCCACGACAACGTCACGTCCGCGCCGCGCGTGACCTTCAGGGACAGGCCCAGGTCCGCCACGCCCACCCGGTCGATCGCGGTCTGCAGGACGAGACGCGCGCCGTAGATCGCGGAAGCGGTCGACGCAGCGTCGCCGCGCACGGCCGTGGCGACGGTGATCGCGTCCTGCAGCAGGGTCCAGCGGAACGGCGCGGCGGCCTGCGCCTGCTCGATCGCGCGGGCCTCGTCGATGACGGTCTGCAGCTCGGCAGCGTCATCGGGGCCGGCCGATTCGACGACGTTCGCAAAGGTGTCCGAGAACGCAGCCTTGTCGTAGTCGCCCCGGGCCTTGTCCGGGACGACGGCCGTGACCGTGCGGTTGGCCGGGTCGGCGTTGTTCGATCCCGCGAACGTCGCAGCGTTCATGAACGGCTTCGTCGGGTGCAGGAACGTGATGCGCTCGAGGCTCGTGATGCCGTTGAAGGTCGTGGCGGAACCGAAGACGTAGGTCTCCGCGGCGACCACGACGTTGCGGAGGTTCGTGTTGCCCTGGAACGGGTTGGCCAGCGCGTACGACCCGACCGGGGGAAGGCGCACGTCGGTGAGGGCCGTCATGCCGCTGAGCGCGCTCGACGACGAGTCGACGGCGCCCGACAGGTCGAGCTCCTGGATGCTCGTGCCGGCGTAGGCGGGGTTGCGCAGGTCGGCGTAGTCCTGGGTGCTCAGCGTGCCGCTGACGCGAAGCTTCTTGACGACGCTGTAGTCGTAGCTGCCCGCGGTCTGGCCGAAGTCACTCTCCAGCGTCGCGCGCAACGTACTGAGGAGCTGCCCCTGAGCCGTGGTGCTGATCCGGATCCACGAGGACGCCGACAGCGGCGCGCTCTGCGCGCTTCCGGCGGCGTTGCTGGTGGCCTGCGTGGCGGGCACCAGACCGAGCACGAGGATCAGTGCGGTGAGCACGCTGAGCAGCGATGCCCTTGATGGGCGGTGGCGCCTCGGGGCGAGGGCGGACGGAGGTCGCATGCGGTCTCTCTTTCGTTGCTCTGACCAAGCAGAAGAGAGCAATGGAGGAGAACGGGCATCCGACCGACGTGGATCGGAGCGCGACTCGGACCATTCCCATTCCGCGACAGGACTTGGCCAGACACTCCGTGACAGGTATTCCGACTCGTCGCCCATCGTTCGGGCGACTCACGGTTGCGGGACAGCGCCGGATTCCCACCGGCTTCCCCCACCACGGGTGCAAGGTGTATGACAGGCCGCTGTCGAAGCGACCCGAGCGCGGAACCCTAGCGCACGCGGATCGCCTGGCCGGTCGGTGCGATTCGAGTTCGGGGGCAACCACGCTGCTCAGATCAACGCATGCCCCGCCGGGGGCGCGACGCCGTCGATCAGGTACCTACCCAGGTGCGCGTGCTTCGACCGCGCGGGGTCGTGCAACGTGTGGGTCCGGGCGTTGCGCCAATGGCGGTCGAGACCGTGGCGCTCGTCGGCCGCGCTGCTGCCGGCCAGGTCGAAGATCTCGGTCGCGACGCGGAGGGCGGTCTCCCCCGCGTGCGTCTTCGACGCCGCGACGGCCAGGCGGGCAGCGGTGATCGATTCCGGGTCGGGGTCCGCGTCCGCGACATCGAGCGCCCGGCCCGCCGCGTCGAGCAGGGCTTCGCTCGCCCGCACCTGCACGTCGAGCTCGCCGACCCGCTGGATCAGCGCCGGGTCGTCGGCCGCCCGGTCGACCGCGGACTCCCGCCACGGTCGCGCCGTCTCGCGGAGGAATCGCACCCCGTCGTCGAGCGCACCGCGCGCGATTCCGACGTCGATCGCCGCGTGGATCGCCTGGGCGAACGCCGCGAACGTCGACGCGACCTCGCCGCCCGACGGCGTCAGGAACACGCGATCGGCCGGTACATCGACCGCGTCGAACGCCGCGCCGCCGCTGAACGTCGTCCGCTGCCCGAAGGCGGTCCAGTCCAGGTCGACGGTCACGCCCGGGGTGTCGTGCGGGACGAAGGCGACGATCACGGTGTCCTCGTCCCCCGTCCCGAAGACGGGAATCCACTGGGCCGTGAAGGCCCCGGTGCAGTAGTACTTGCGCCCGTCGACCCGGTAGTCGCCGCCGGGCTGGTGGCGGATCGTGGTGATGTAGTCGGAGGCGGTCTTCCCACCCCGCTCCGAGAGCGCGTTGCCCAGGCGGGCGCCCCGCAGGAACTCGTTCGCGAAGAACGCCTGCTGGGCGTCCGAGCCGAAGCGGAAGACCGTCTCGACGAACGCGTAGTGGTTCTGCGGGATCTGGGCGATCGCCGGATCGGCGGTCGCCAGCAGACGACTGATCTCGAGCACCGTGGCGTTGGACACCTCGGCGCCGCCGAGCGCCCGCGGCACCCGCACGCCGAGCAGCCCGCTGGCCGCCAGCTCACGCAGCTCGTCGTGTGGCAGCCGGCGCTCGCGGTCGCGGTCGATCGCACCGGGACGGATCCGCTCGGCGTAGGCCCGCGCGGTGGCGAGCGCCTCCGCGTCGGAGCCGATCACCGCGACCTGCTCGGGCAGCCGTCGGTCCACGGCGTGATCGACCGCGGTGCTCATCGGCGGGCCGGGGCCTTCGGCGTGACCGAGTCGTTGAAGTCCGACAGGTAGACCTCGGTCGCCTTGACCGGCTTGGTCACGATGTCGTGCTCGATCAGCTCGTCGATCACGGCCTGCTCGCCGGTGTAGAACGACTCGTCGACCGTCTGCAGGGCCTTCGACCCGCGGGCGTACGAGGTCTTGATCGCCGACTCCGAGAAGCCGAGCTTCGGGGCCACCAGCTTGGCCTGCTCGTCCGGGTTCGCCTGGATCCAGGCGATGTTGTCGGACACGGCCTGGAGCAGCTTGCCGATCGCCTCGCGCTTGCCGTCGATCGCGTCGTTGGTGGCGACGTACGGGTAGAGGTTCTCGACGTCGTTCTCCTCGCCGCCCGCGATCAACCGCGCGCCGGTCTGCTCGATGATGTCGGCCATGTTCGGATCGATCGTGTAGTAGCCGTCGATCTGCCCGGACTCGAACGCCTTGTTCGCGGCGGGACCGGAGATCTCGACGATCTGGAAGTCGCTCTCCTTCAGCCCGGCCTTCTCCAGCTGGTGCAGGAAGAAGATGTACGAGTTGGTCGACTTGAGGAAGGCCAGCTTCTTGCCCTTCAGGTCGGCGAAGCTCTTGGCCGGGCTGTCCTTCGGCACGATCAGGCCGACGTTGCCGGCGTTCGGCTCGGTGACCGCGACCGCCTTGACCTTGCCGGTGTTGGCGAACGACTGGATCGCGCCGACGCTGCCGATCTCGGTCAGGTCGATCTTGCCGCCGTTGAGCGCGGTCAGCATGTCGGTGAAGACCGGGAAGTACTTGTATTCGACCTTGACGCCCTCCGGCTGGACGTTGCGCGCCCAGAGCGTGCTCAGGTAGCCGAAGTTGCGGGGCACGCCGACGGTCAGCGTGACCGGTGCAGAGCCACCCGAGGTCGCGGAGGCCTGGGTGCTGTCGGAGCCCTCGTCGCTGGACGAGCCACCGCAGGCGGCGATCGCGACGACGGCGAACGCGGACAGCACGAGGAGCAGGTACCGGCGAGCGGTACCGGGGAGAGACGACACGGAGAAGGTCCTTTCGAGGTCGCGGGGCGGCCGGTGCCGCCCCGCGCGGGGATGGGTGCAGGTGGTGGGTGGTGGTCAGGCCGCGATCGCGGCGCTCTCGGCGAGCAGCGCGTGGGCGGCCTGCAGCGGCGCGGGATCGATCCACGCGCGGACGTCGAAGTCCTGCTCGATGAAGCCGTGCTGGAGCAGGAACCGCTGCTGCGACTCGATCGCCGCGACCAGCTCCTCGTCGAGCGACGGCGTCAGGTTGGCGTGGATCTCGCCCGGGTAGCCCGGCAGCACGAAGTCCTCGGCGATCCCGACCTCGTGGGCGATGATCCGGCGGGTCTCGACCGGGTTCTCGTTGGCCCAGTTCGCCGCTCGAAGCGTCGCCGCCAGGTAGCGGGCGACCAGGTCCGGCCGCTCGTCGAGCAGCGTGCCGCTGACGGTCAGCGCCGCCGGCGTGATGTTGTTGATCGCCAGGCTCCGGTCCGGGTGCCCGGTGATGTCGAAGACCACGTCGATGTCGACCAGCGCCTCGAGGTCCGGACCGCGGCCGCCGGCGATGTAGATCGCGTCGACCTCGCCCCGCAGCAGCGCCAACAACTCGGCGGACTGCAGGCGGCGGTTGGTGTAGGCACCGAACAGCGACGAGCTGTGCGTTCCGGCCTGCGGGTTCGCGCCGCCGTTGAGGAACAGCTCGTCGACGGGCAGGTCGACCAGCTCGACGTCGTCGAGGCTCAGGCCGACGTGCCGCAGCACGCTGTCGTAGCCGCGCAGCGCGGTCGCCCGCCAGAAGTCGATCTGG
>JBAZOW010000015.1:0-23639 GCA_041648495.1 Patulibacter sp. | reverse complement strand
CGCCCCGGCTCCGACTCCGGCCGGCGCCGCGGGCACGGTCAGCGTGCCGCCGCTCGCCGCGGTGCCGACGACCGCGGCCGCCGGCACGCCGAGCAGGCCGAACGGCAGCATGATCGGCGGGACCACGCCGGCGATCCCGCGCAGGCGCCGGACGTAGGCGCGGCAGCCCGAGCACTCCTTCAGGTGGACGGTCGCCAGCTTGTACCGCTCGCCCTCGGGGTCGAGCACGTTGACCGCGTAGGCGGTCATCAACGACTTCTGGCTCTCGCACCAGGCACCGGACTCGATCTCGGCGGTCAGCGACCGCACGACCTTCGAGACCTTGTCCATCAGCTTCTCCATCCGCGCCGACGAGACGCCGATGATCTTCGCCGCCTCGGGACGGGTGTAGCCGTGGACGTAGCAGAGCGCTGCGGCGCGAGCCTCGCGTTCGTCGAGGCGCGACTTCAGCCCCTCGAGGAACTCCCGCAGCTGCTGGGCGTCGTCGAGCTGCGCGTCGACGTCCGGCTCGAGGCTGCCCAGATCGCCGACGTCCTCGACGTCGGCCCGCTTGTCGGGGTGCAGCTTGCGGTACTCGTCGATCGCCCGGAAGTACGCGACCTGGGTCAGGAAGGCCCCGGTGTTCTCGATCGTGTCGCCCGCCGCCAGCTTGGCGTAGAGCGCGTGCCAGGCCTGGTTGTAGAACGCGTCCAGGTCGGCACGATCGAAGTGCACGTTCTGGCCGCGCAGCTTGCCGCTCAGCGCGTTGAGCGTCGTCTGATGCAGCCGCTCGTAGTCCTGCTCCAGCGCCTTGCGCGCCCGCAGCCCGGCCCGGCGACCCGACCCGGGCGGCGGCGGCCGGTCACGCTGCTCGGTGCTCATCGGCGCGCGGCCCCGCCCGGAACCACCCGCACGACCTGCCGGGGGCTCGCCGTCCGCTCCCACGGCAGGTTGCGAACCGACGGAACGACCAGGCGGAACCGGTACTGCGCGGCCCGCAGCGTACGACGGAACCGGTAGTCCCACGCGACCGATCCGGACTCCGACGCCTGGACCGTGTCGACCGTGCTCCAGCGGCCGTCGACGACCGCCTGGACCAGCACGGTCATCCCCTCGACCGCGTCCCCCGCCCCCGCGATGCTGCCGCGGAGCGTGGTCGTCGTGCCGTTGCGGACCGCCCGCGCGGGCTTGCGCATCCGGACCTTCAGCGGAGCGACCACGTCGACGTCGACGGGAGCCCCCAGGTGCGACGCGTCGGCCGGCTGGATCCGCAGCGCGCGCGAGAACGAGGACTTCGGGACGGTGAACTTCCCGTCCGCCCCGACGACGATCCGCTTGAGCCACTCGAGCTCGCTCGCGCTGCCGCCGACCGGCGCGGCGTAGACGTCCAGCGGCGCACCGACCGCCGGCGAACCGTCGGACCAGAGAGCGGAGCCGAGGTCCCAGTCCTTGCGGGGCGTCGAGACCTCGTCCGGCAGGTCGAGCTCGATCCCGCGCAGCGTCGGTACCACCGGCGGGGCCGGCGGCGGCGGCGGGGTCACGACCGGCGGGGCGGTCACGACGAACGGCGTCGCCGGGCCGTCGGTGACGTTGCCGGCCGCGTCGACCACCCGGACCACCGCGCTGTGCGCGCCGATCGCGAAGCCCGACGTGTCGACGACGAACCCGCGGTCGGAGCGGGCCGCGCACGGCACCGCCACCGCGTAGGGCTCGACGCAGGTGCCCCCGGTCGTGGTGCTCTGGGCGACGGCGCCGTCGATCAGCAGGTCGGTGCGGGCCACGCCGCCGCCCTGGTCGGCGACCGTCACCAGCAGGCTGTGGCGCCCGGGCAGCGCGCCGGGGTCGAACAGCGTGCCGACCGCGGGGCCGACGACCGGCGCGGCGTTGTCGGTCAGGTCGACCGCGCTGCGGTAGATCGCGACCGACGCCGCCGGAGCGGCGGTGGCGGCGCAGTTCGCCGCGCAGCGTGCGGCCACCGTCAGGCCCGGGAAGCTGCCGAGGTGATCGCCGGTGTCGTTGCCGAGATCGTCCGGATCGGTCAGCGAGCCGTCGCCGCAGTTCGCGATCCCGTCGCTCAGGAAGCAGCCGTCGCTGAAGCCCTGGACCCCCAGCCCGGCCGCTTCGGCGACCCCGGCCGAGAACCCGGTGCTGGTGCTCGGCACGACGGCGGCGCGCCACAGGCGGTACCGCTCGATCGTCGTGCCCGAGGGGGGCGTGAACTGCCACCCGCTGACCTCGCCGTCGGTCGTGTCGCTCGGGGCGAGCGTCGCCCGCAGCGCGCCGCCGCTGGCGCAGTCGTCGGTGCGGGTGCCCGTGCTGCCGCTGCCCTGCCAGGCGCTGGTGCCGACCGGACTGCCGTCGGCGGCCCGGCACGACCAGACGGTGTAGCCGGCCGCGTCGGCGCTCGGGGCGGCGAGCGCCGGACCGAGCACGACGATTGCGAGCGCGAAGGCCAGCAGCCGACCGGCGGCGCGGGTCCAGGACCCTCCCGCTGGACGGCGGGTCAGCGGGCGCGGGTCACGGGGAACGAAGGGACGCACCGTTGCAGTATCTCCTGGGCCGGAACCGACCGCGCAGGTCGGCCGGCCGTCGCCGTCAGCGACGCCGCGCATCATCGTCCGCGTTCGCGTCGGAGTCGTCCCCGCTGCTCACGGTGCGGACCTTCGCCGTGGCGGTCGCCCGAGCGACGGTGTCGGGGCTGGTGACCGTCGCCCGCGGCCGAACGGTCGATCCGCCGGCGCGCACGACGGTGACGGTCAGCGTGGTCTCCCACTCGCCCTTGGCGTCGACCGTGCCGACCGTCCAGCACGGTCGGGTCGAGCGGCTTCCGGCGGCGAGCGGCCGGGCCCTCGGCACGACCTTGCGGCGGTCAGCGGCCCGGCCCCTGGCCTTCGTGCCACGGGTGGACCGCGTGCTCGGCGTCTCCAGGCGCAACGCGGACGGCAGGCTGACGCACGCCCGGACACGCGACGCCGGGGTCGTCGTCGGGTTCGTCACCCGCAACCGCAGGGTCACGCGATCGCCCGCGCTGCGCGCGCCGCTGCCCTCGACCTGGAACGTGGCGCGGAGCGCGGGACGCACGAACGACGGCAGCCACGGCTCGACCGGCGGGGCCGGCGGCGCGGGCGGGACCGGCGGGGCGGGGGGCGGCGGAACGAACGGCGGGATCTCGATCGGCGGCAGCTCGCCGGGCCCGGGGTCGACCGGCGTCCCGGGTCCACCGGTGCCGGGCTCGCCCTCCTCGACCGTCACCTCGGTACCCGTGAACGTGCCGACCCGCAGGCCGACCACGTCCGTGAGCTCCTTCGGCCCGGTGGCGTAGCGACCCGGATCGGCGACGAGATCGACGGTCGCCGTGCAGGTCGCCTGTCCGGCGACGACCCCGCCGCCGAGCGAGATCCGGCGGTCGCTGACGGCGATCCGCGCGTCCGGGCAGTCGGTCGACGCCCGCGAGATCGGCGCGATCCGGACGCCGTCCGGCAGCACGTCGGTGAACGACCAGGCGGGCTTGCTGCCCAGATCGCCGGAGTTGCGCACCGTGTAGGTCAGGCGGAACGGCGTGTCGGCGGTGGCCAGCTCGGTCCCGAAGCGCTTCTCGATCCGGGGGATCCCGATCAGCCGCAGATCGACGTTGTCGATGTAGCCGTTGTGCATCGGCACCACCACACGGGTGCCGGTCAGCCGGATCACGACCGCCTGCGCGCCGACCGGCACGGCCTGCTCGTCCAGCCGGAAGACGGTCCCGCTGGCGTTGCCGCGCTCGACGTTCGTGACCTCGGACAGCGACTGGCCCGGGCCGAGCGGCTGGTCGGCCGCGTCGCGCCACTCGGCGACGGCGCCGATCCGGTCGTTCTGGTTGGTCGTGCCGCCGATGTACGCCGAGAAGCGGGCCCGCACCGTGCCGGTGCCGATCGCCTCGACGTCCTCGGCCGACAGCTCGATCCGCTGCTCGTTGACCGTGACGTCAGGATCCGACGGCGGCGCGGGGTTGACCCCGGCGCCCCGCGGGTGGAGTGCCGCCGTTCCGCCGGCGTACGTCCCGCCCCCGATCACGATGCCGGCGGGGATGGTCGCGCCGTAGCCGAAGCTCTCGAGGCCCATCCCCTGTATCGCGGTCCACTCGCTGCCGACCGGGGACTCGGCGTCGCCGTTGACCACCAGGTTGCCGCCGGACATCGCGCTCGCCGGGGCGGGCGCGGCGAGCAGGCCCGCCGCCAGGAACGCCATCGCGAAGCCCCGGGATCTCCCGGTCGTCGAGGGAATCGAAGAGCGTCGGCGCCGCATCAGAGGAATCAAGCGGCGAACGAGAGCGGGGGCGCAGTCGATCGCAACCTGTATGACCATACCAACGCCGGACGGAAGATTTGCACCCTACCAGCGGTGTTGCGTCCGCGATCTCCTCGCCAAGGTCCGGTGCGCGCTATGGAGTCCGTGGTTCCGACGTGGCTAGCGATCGGATCGGGTCGCTTCGAAGCCCGCGCGATCGGCGAGCGCACCCGTCAGGACGGCGGCGTGGACCGCGTGCGCGATGTCGCCGCCGATCACCGTCGCGGTGCCGGCGAACGGCACGCCGCCGCCGGGCGGAACGGCGATGCAGACCGCGTCGGTCGGCGTGCCCGTCGCGAACCCCGCGCCGTTGCGCGCCGCGATGCCCGCCTCGGCGAGCGCCTGCACCTTGGCCTCGACCACGGTCTGCATCGCCCCGATCAAGGCGGTGTCGTCGAGCGGCGCGTCGACCTGGACCAGCAGGTTGATCGTGCCGACCGGCGCCCAGTCGGGCATCCGCGTGCCCGCCGCGGCGATCCCGCAGCCGACCCCGACGGTGGCGTGGACCGTCGCGCAGCCCCGGACCCGGCGGATCACGCGACGCACGTCGACCGCGGTCAGCATGCCGACGGTCGGCGCCGGGGCGCCCGCCGCTTCCGCCCGGTGCTGCAGGTCCGCCGAGGGATCGGTACGCGCGTAGTCGGACGCGACCGTCGCGCAGAGCCACGAGCGGGCGACCGTCAGCCCGCCCCCGAGGACGGCCGAGCTGAGCACCCGCCGCTCGACCGCCGGGTCACCGAACGGCACGACCAGCGGGGCGATCGCGTCGGCGTCGGCGACCGGACGCGGATCCACGTCGAGCAGCTCCGCGGCATCGGGCCAGCGGGCCACGGTCCCGCCGCGATGTCGATCGGTGGTGGACAGGGTCCGAGCATATCCCGGCCCCGTCGGCGATCACCCGTACGCGCCGTCGACCGGTTGGGGCGCTTTCCGCGCACGCGCACGTCAATATGGGCGGATGTCCCGGCCGTCTCGCAGCATGAGCGCATCGTCCGCCCGCGTGCTGCTGGCCGTCGGCGTGGCGTTGGCGCTCGCCGACGCCTCGATCGTCACGCTGGCGCTGCCGGAGGTCCTCAACCAGCTGGACACCGACGTCGGGGGCGTCGCGGCGGTGATCGGCGTCTACACGGTGGTGCTGGCCGTCGCGGTGCTGGCCGCGCTGCCGCTGCGGGGTCGCGTCGGCAACCGCGCGCTCGGCGCCGCCGGGATGCTGGTCTTCGCCGCGGCCAGCGTAGCCTGCGGCATCGCCGACACGCTGACCGTGCTGCTGGCCGCGCGAGCCGTCCAGGCGGTGGGCGCGGGCGTGGCGCTGATCGGGGCCTACGCGCTGCTCCACGACAGTCCGAACTGGCCCGACGCCGGCCGCTCGCCGCGGGCGGCCTGGCAGTCGTCGCGGCTGTGGGTGACCGGGGCGATCTTCGGCACCGCGATCGGCCCGGCGCTCGGCGGCGCCCTGACCGAGCTCTTCGACTGGCGGGCGATCTTCCTGGCCCAGGCCCCGATCGCCGCGCTGGCCGGGCTCGCGGCGTTGGTCCCGTTGGGGCGGCGGGGCGAAACGCCCGCCGACGACCTCGCGGTCGCGCCGACCCCCGACGGCCGCATGCGTTCGCCGGCCGTCCCGGCGGATACCGAGAGTCACCCCGTCCCGAGGCCGCCCGTCCCGGGCGCGCCCCGACCGGCGAACGTCGCGCCGGCCCCCTCCCGCCCCGACCGCGCTCGCGCGGCGCTGGCCCTGGCGCTCGTCTCCGCCGCGCTGACCGCGGTCGTCTTCCTGCTGGTGCTGATGCTCGTGGCGGGGTGGGCGATGCAGCCGCTGGCCGCCGCGTTGGCGGTCTCGATCCTGCCCGTCGCCGCCGTCGTCGGCTACCGGATCCCGGGCAACCCGTGGATCCGCGCGTGTGCCGGTTCGGGCCTGATCGCCGCCGGAATCCTGGCGCTGACCGCGCTGGCGACCGACGACGTCCGCTGGATCGTGCTGCCGCAGGTGCTGGCCGGCCTCGGCATGGGGCTGGCGCTGCCGGCGCTGGCGGGCGAGCTGCTGACGGAGCGGACCCCGCGGGAGGCGGCCACGCTGCTCTCGTGGCGGCACGTCGGGATCACGGTCGCGCTGCTGATCCTCGCCCCGATCACCGCCACCCAGCTGGACGAGACCGTCGACACGGTGCGGATCGAGGTCACCGCGCTGGTGCTCGACGCGCGGCTGCCGCCCGACGACAAGCTCCAGGCGATCCCGCCGGCGCTGTCGACGCTCGACCCGGAGGACGCCCGCGGCAGCCTCCGGCGGGCGCTGGAGAAGGAGTCCGGCCGGTTCGCGGACGACGAGGACAACGCCGCGACCTACGCGGCTCTGATCGACCGCGCGGACGACACGCTGATCGCCGCCGTCGACGGCGCCTTCCGCCCCGCGTTCCTGATCACCGGCGGCCTCGCCCTGCTGGCGACCCTGCTGATGGCCCCGACCGCCGGCGCGGTGCGGCGGGCGGCGGGGGATTCGCCGTCGAGGTCGAGCACGCAGAACGTGTCGAACCTCGACGGCGTTGCAAGTCGACGCGGCGGCCTCGTCGCGGGCGCCGTCTGCGTGGTCGCCTTGGGTCTGGCCGGGGCCCAGGTCGTGGCGTCCCACGCGACCCGTCCCGACTCGGTGGTGATCGCCGACCCCTGCGTCAAGCGCGATCTGCCGAGCACCGGCGGGCTCGGCGGCGTGGTCCAGGACGTCGCGCTGCGCGGCCTCGACCGGGCCGCCTGCAACTTCGGCTCGTCCCGCGAGGAGCTCACGCTGGCGATCGTCAACGAGAAGCAGGCCAAGCGCTACGAGCAGCGCTACGGCGCCGATCCCCGCTCGGTCTCCGCGCTGCTGAACGGCGCGGTCTCCGGAGGCGGCGGCGGGCTCGGCGACATCCTCGAGAACATCTTCAAGTAGCCGCGGCTCAAGAGACGCCGCTTTGCCCGCGCACGGCGGGCCCACCGCGACGCCTGGTGATCGCAACACCGGGCACCCGAGTTCGCACCCGGCGACCCGGCCGACTCAGCGACTCAGCGCCCGGTGACCCGCAGGACCGCGACTCAGCGGGGGGTGACGAGGCCCCGCAGGTGCGGGGTGCCCTTGTCGGCGTCGCGCAGGGCGAAGCCGATCCGACCGTCGGTGGCCTTCTCGTTGCCGAAGACCGCCTTGGCCGGCAGCAGCACGGGGCGCTGGAACCGCACCTCGACCTCGTAGGCGTCGGGCAGCTGGCCGTCGATCGACGCCATCGCGTGCGCCTTGGTCCACATCCCGTGGGCGATCGCCCGCGGGAACCCCAGCAGCTTGGCCGACAGCGGGTGCAGGTGGATCGGGTTGATGTCCCCCGAGACCGCGGCGTAGCGACGACCGATGTCGCCGCCGATCGTCCACGGCGTGGTCGGCTCGACCTCGATCGCGTCGATCGGGTCGGGCGCGTCGTCCTTCGCGGCTTCCGCGCCACCACCACCGCCGCGCCGGAAGATCGTCGCCAGGCCCTCCCAGACCAGCTCGTCCCCGACCCGGAACTCGGTCGTCAGCTCGAAGGTGCGGCCCTTCGGGTGCGGCTGCAGGTTGCCCGCGCGGACCGCGACCGACAGCGACTCACCCGCGTCGATCGGACGGTGCTGGACGATCCGGTTGCGGACGTGGACCAGGCCGATCGCCGGGAACGGGAAGTCCCCCGCGGTCATCAGCGCCATGTGCAGCGGCACCGCGAGCGCGAACGGGTAGGTCACCGGCAGCGTCGTCGCGTCCGGGAACCCGCAGACCGTGCGATAGCCGGCGAGCTTGTCCTGGTCGATCCGGACCTTCGGCACGACCAGCTCGACGTCGGGGATCGTCTTCGCGGACCCGGCGACGAACGGCAGCTTCGACGCGCCGGGGATCATCGGCAGCGCCGCCCGGGCGTAGAGCCCGATCGCGCCGGGGGTGGAATCGAGTTGGCGGGTCGTCGTCATCGGCGTTCCTGGTGGCGGTGAGAGATGGTGCGGCGGACTCCGTAGAGGTTGAGCACGTTCAGCGTGCTCAACCTCTACGGGGAGGAACTAGGCCCCGATCAGGCCCTGGCCGCAGACCCGGACGACGTTGCCGTTGACGGCACCGGACCCGGGGTTGGCGTACCAGGCGATCGTCTCGGCGACGTCGATCGGCTGGCCCCCCTGACCGAGGCTCGCCAGGCGACGCCCGGCCTCGCGGATGCCGAACGGGATCGCCGCCGTCATCTTGGTCTCGATGAAGCCCGGGGCGACGGCGTTGATCGTGTGGCCGCCGGCCGCGGCTTCCTCGCGCAGCGCGTCGACGAAGCCGATCACGCCGGCCTTCGACGTCGCGTAGTTGGTCTGGCCGTTGTTGCCGGCGATGCCCGCGATCGACGACACGCCGATGATCCGACCGCCGCGGTGCAGGACCTTCTTCTTGATCAGCTCGGCGGTGATCCGCTCGGGGGCGATCAGGTTGACCTGGATCACCTGGTCCCAGATCTCCGGCTTCATGTTGGCGAGGCGCTTGTCGCGCGTGATCCCGGCGTTGTGGACGACGATGTCGACCCCGCCGTGCTCCTTCTTGAGCTGCGCGGCGAGGTTCTTCGGCGCGTCCTCGGCGGTCACGTCGAAGGTGATCGCCGATCCGCCGATCCGGTCGGTGACCCGCTTGAGGTCCTCCGCCAGCGGCTCGATGTCCAGACCGACGACGTGCGCGCCGTCACGAGCGAGCGTCTCGGCGATCGCCTCGCCGATCCCGCGCGACGCGCCGGTGACGAGCGCGACCTTGCCGGCCAGCGGCTTGGCCCAGTCGAGCTCGGGCTTCGCCGTCGCACCCGCCGCGACGCCGATCCGCGCGACCTGGCCCGAGACGAACGCCGACTTCGGCGAGAGGAAGAACCGCAGCGTCGACTCGGTCTGATCCTCCGCGCCCTCGGCGACGTAGATCAGCTGCGACGTCACGCCCTTCCCGCCGAACTCCTTGCCGGCCGAGCGCGTGAAGCCCTCGAGCGCCCGCTGCGCGACGCGGGCCGCGCCCTCGAGCGACTCCGGCGGCGTGCCGAGCACGATCAGGCGGCCGTTGCCGCGGATCTTGCGACCCACGGGGTGGAAGAACTCGTAGAGCGCCTTCAGGCCCGGCGCGTCCGTGATGCCCGTGGCGTCGAAGACCAGCGCCTGGAACTTCTGGTCGCCCGCGGAGTCGGGGTTGAAGATCTTGGCGCTGATCCCGGCGTTGGCCGCGGCCTCGCGCAGCGCGCCGTCCTCGGCGGCCCAGGTCTCGGCGCCGATCGCGCCGAGCACGCCCAGCGTCGACGCGGCGAGCCGGCCGCCCGGCGCCTGACCGAACAGCACGGCGCCCTCGACGACCGGCTGGCCCGGCCGATAGCGCTTGAGCACCGGCGGCTGGGGCAGGTTGAGGAGCGGCGCGATCTGGCGACCGATCGGCCCGTTGGCGAACTTAAAGTAGCGATCAGACATGTGGTTCTCCGTCGGTTCCCTGCTGCGGCCGGTGAGGCCTAGCGCTCCACGATGGCGACGACGCCCTGCCCACCGGCGGCGCAGATCGAGATCAGGCCGCGGCCGGAGCCCTTCTCGGCGAGCTGCTTGGCGAGGCCCGCGACGATCCGGCCGCCGGTTGCGGCGAACGGGTGGGCGGCGGCGAGCGAGCTGCCGTTGACGTTGAGCTTGCTGCGGTCGATCGCGCCGAGCGGCTTGTCGCGCCCCAGCTTGACCTTGCAGAAGGTCGGGTCCTCCCACGCCTTCAGCGTCGAGAGCACCTGGGCGGCGAACGCCTCGTGGATCTCGAAGTAGTCGAAGTCGTCGAAGGTCAGGCCGTTGCGGTCGAGCAGGCGCGGCACGGCGTAGGCCGGGGCCATCAGCAGGCCCTCCTCGCCGTTGACGTACGGGACGGCCGCCGTCTCGGCGTCGGTGAAGTACGCGAGCACCGGCAGGTCGTGCGCCTTGGCCCACTCCTCGCTGGCGAGCAGCACGGTCGACGCGCCGTCCGACAGGGGGGTCGAGTTGGCAGCGGTCATCGTGCCCTCGGGGCCGCCGAAGACCGGCTTCAGCTTGGCCAGCTTCTCGAGGCTCGAGTCGGGGCGCAGGTTCTGGTCGCGCTCGAGTCCGCCGAACGGCGTCATCAGGTCGTCGAGGAACCCGCGCTCGTAGGCGGCGGCGAGGTTGTGGTGGCTGTTGACCGCCAGCTCGTCCTGGGCCTCGCGGGTGATGCCCCACTCCTTGGCGGTGATCGCCTGGTGCTCGCCCATCGACAGGCCGGTGCGCGGCTCGCCGTTGCGCGGGATGTCCAGCCCGATGTCGCCCGGACGGATCTGCAGCAGCGCCTTGATCCGGTCGGCGTTGGTCTTCTTGGTGTTGACGTTGACGAGCTTCTTGCGGAGCTTGTCGCTGACGGCGAGCGGCGCGTCGGACGTGGTGTCGACGCCGCCGGCGATCCCGGATTCGATCTGGCCGAGCGCGATCTTGTTGGCGATGTAGATCGCGGCCTGGAGGCCGGTGCCGCAGGCCTGCTGCAGGTCGACGGCCGGCGTGGCCTTCGACAGCTTGCTGCCGAGGACGACCTCGCGGACCATGTTGAAGTCGCGGCTGTGCTTGAGCACGGCACCCGCGGCGACCTCGCCGAGCTGCTCGTCCTGAAGGTTGAACCGCTCCACCAGGCCTTCCAGCGCGGCGGAGAGCATCTCGCTGTTGGACGCCTTGGCGTAGGGACCGTTCGAACGCGCGAACGGGATGCGATTGCCGCCGATGATGGCGACGCGACGAACGGTGCTGGGCATTGGGGCTCCGGGTGTTTCTTACCGTCGGTAGGACAGACGTGCACCTAGCCTATCGGGAATCGCCGGAGAAGCCGCCCACGGTGTGTGCGAATGGGCACGCAAACGCCCCGCCGCAGCCCCGTGCCAAGGCCGATGCCTAGGGCCTGCGATCAGGCCGCGAGTGCCGGCGCTTCGGAAGCGGGCACGAAGTGCTGGAACTCGAGGTCCGTGAAGTCCGGGGCCGGAGCCCCCTCCTCCTCGGCTACGCACTCCAGGTGAAAGCGGGCGGCGCTTTCCGAATGGGGCTTCGCCTCCGCATAGGTATCGGCTCCTCCCACGAGCCCCGGCAGATCGGGCGAAGAGAAGTGCCAGCCGTACGGCGGCTCGTGCTGGTGCAACATGCGAACGACGGTCATGAGAGTTACCTGCCCCTCTTGGAGACTAGGGCCAACGCATCCTCCACGTCCAGCCCTATCTGGACGCAGAGAACCTTGTGGACCAGACCCGGACCGACCGTTTCGCCGTCGCGATGTGCCCACGTGATCGGCGGAAGACCACCCGACTCCCCTACGGCCGCATGATCAGGAAGCTCGAGCTCGCGGTCGCGATCAGCTTGTCGTCGGGCCCGAGGATCTCGGCCTCGGCGAAGGCGACGCGGCTGCCCGGCTTGACGACCTTTCCGCGGGCGCGCAACTCGGCGCCGGCGTGGGCCATCCGCAGGTAGCTGACCTTGATCTCGAGCGAGGTGTAGCCGACGCCGGCGGGCAGCGTGGTGTGAACCGCGCAGCCGGCGACCGAGTCGAGCAGCGTGCACATCAGGCCGCCGTGGACGATCCCGAGCGGGTTGTAGGTCGACTCGTCGGGCACGCAGCGGAACTCGATCCAGCCCTCGCCGACGTCCCCGCCGTCGATCCCGATCAGCCGCGCGATCGGCGACGACGGCAGTTCCCCGTCGAGCATCGCCCGCATGTAGTCCAGGCCGGACATCTGCAGGCCCACGAGGGCCGTCGGACCGGGGTCGTGCCAGCTGACCGTGCGCGAACGCTCGGGACCCCAGGACGACGGATCGCCGACCTGCGGAGGCGCGGTGCTCGCAGCGGCGGGATCGGCTTCGGACGGGGACGTGGGCATCGAGGCGCTCCGGGGTGCAGTCAGTAGGAAACTCCAACTGACCCTAGCGGACGTCCGCCCCGGCGGCGAGCTCAGCCCACGTGCGCGCGCACGGCCTGGACCACCTTGTCGGCGGCCTTGCCGTTCTTCCAGCCGTCCATCAGCGCCTTCGGCGCGTCGTCGAGCCCGCCGGCGACCACCTCGAGCGACGACCCGTCGGACGCCGGCTCGACGACGCCCACGTACTGCTGCCCCCACGAGAGCGCGGTCCGACCGCTCGTGAACGAGGCTCGGCGGGCGTCGGCGTCGGCTTCCAGCAGGTCGAACTTGCCGTCCCGCACCGTGTCGAGCAGGACCTCGAACAGCTCGTCCGGGGGCGTGGGAACGGTGATCGACTTCGTCTTGGGCGCGTGCATGGCGGACCTTCCTGAGAGAACGCGGTCACTCTCGTCCTACCCGACGGGCGCCGCCGACAATCCGCGGTCCGGGCTCGCGAGCCGTAGGTCCGGGCCGCTGGCGCGGGCCCGTCGGACGCGGAGCCGCCGCGCTCGGACGGCACCCCGCCCCCGGCTCCTACGTCAGTGCCTGGTCCAACGCGGCGCTCTCGTGGTCCCGCTGAACCAGCGCCGTGTAGTGGCCGCCCAGCGCCAGCAGCTCGTCGTGGGTCCCGCGCTCGACGATCCGGCCGTGGTCGAGCACGACGATCTGGTCGGCGTCGCGGACGGTCGACAGCCGGTGCGCGATCGCGATCGTCGTGCGGTGGGCGGCGAGCCGCTCGAGCGCCAGCTGGACCGCCAGCTCGGTCCGGGTGTCGAGCGCGCTGGTCGCCTCGTCGAGGATCAGCACCGGCGAGTTGCGCAGCATCGCGCGGGCGATCGCGAGCCGCTGCTTCTCGCCGCCGGAGAAGCGGTAGCCGCGCTCGCCGACCACCGTGTCGTAGCCGTCGGGCAGCGACGAGATCAGCTCGTGGATCTGGGCGTCGCGGGCGGCGGCGACCAGTTCGGCGTCGGTGGCCTCCGGCTTGGCGAAGCGCAGGTTGTCGGCGACCGAGCTGTGCAGCAGGTAGGTCTCCTGGGCGACGACGCCGACCAGCGCCGAGCGGTCCGAGTCGGACAGGTCGCGGACGTCGACGCCGCCGATCGTGACGCGCCCCGCGTCCACGTCGTACATCCGCGCCGCCAGGTACCCGAGGGTCGTCTTGCCCGACCCGGTCTCGCCGACGATCGCGACCGTGCTCCCCGCCGGGACCTCCAGGTCGACGTCGTCGAGCGTCGGCTCGCCGCGCGGGTCGTAGCGGAACGAGACGTGGTCGAAGCGGACCGGCAGCGCCGGGACCCCGTCGACCGGCACCGCCGCGAGCGGGCTGGGCGCCGGATGCTCCGGCTCGGCGATCTCGATCTCGGTGTCGAGGTACTCGAAGACCCGCGTGAACAGCGCCAGCGAGGTCTGGATCTCGACCCCCAGCCGCAGCAGCGTGACCATCGGCATCAGCAGCCGGGTCTGCAACGTCGTGAACGCGACCAGGGTCCCGATCGTGACGAACGTCCCGCCGTTGGCGCTCGTGTAGCCCGCGATCCAGTAGACCAGCGCCGGCATCGCCGCGAAGGCGATCTGGACGGACGACATCCGCCAGCGGCCGGCCATCGCCGAGCGGACCTCCAGGTCCGCGACCTCGTCGGACGAGCGGGCGAACCGCTTGACCAGGTCGGGCGCGCGGCCCATCGTCCGCGTCAGCACGATCCCGCTGATCGACAGCGACTCCTCGACGATCGCCGACATGTCGGCCAGCCGCTTCTGCCGCTGCATCACGATCCGCCGGCGCAGCTTGCCGACGGTGCGGCTCAGCCAGACGAAGAACGGGACGACGACCAGGGTGGCCAGCGCCAGCCGCCAGTCGAGGAAGATCATCGCCGTCAGGGTCGCGATCACCGTGGTCAGCGAGCTGACGAAGCTGGTCACCGTCGAGGTCACGACGCCCTGCATTCCGCCGATGTCGTTGGCGATCCGCGACTGGACCTCGCCGCTGCGCGTGCGGGTGAAGAACGCCAGCGACAGCTTCTGCAGGTGGCCGTAGACCGCGGTCCGCAGGTCGTGCATCACCCGCTGGCCGACCGTGTTCGACAGCAGCGTCTGGCCGACGTCGAGCGCCGCCCCCACGATCGCCGCGCCGACCATGCCGAGGACGAGCCAGGTCAGCAGCCCGACATCGGCATCCGGCAGGGCGACGTCGATCGCCTCGCGGATCAGGAACGGCTGCGCCAGACCGAGGATCGCCGAGACGAAGATCAGCCCGGCGACCGCCAGCACGCGGCGACGGTACGGCCGGAAGAGGCCGACGATCCGCCGGAGATCGAGGGAGGGCGAGGGTGAGGAGGGGGCAGTCAAGGGTCCATGGACCGTAGCAGATGCTGAGGCTAACTCATAATGTGCTGCATCGGGTACAGTGGGCCCGTGGAACCGGCGCGACTCGACGGCAACCTGAACGAGGACCCCGTCGCGGTCCTGGCCGAGCTGCTCGCGCGCACCGCCCGGGCGATCCACTTCGAGTCCCGGCGCCTGCTCGCCCCGCTCGGCCTGACGCCCGCCGCGGCGCGCACCCTGCGAACGCTCTCGCGGAGCAGCGAGCCGCTGCGGATGGTCGACCTGGCCGAGCGGATGCACGTGGTCCCCCGCACGGTCACCAGCGTGGTCGACGCGCTCGAAGCCGAGCAGCTGATCGAGCGCCGTGCCGCCGCCCACGACCGGCGTTCGACCTACGTCCACCTGACCCCGCTCGCCCACGAGCGCCTGCGGCAGATGCGCGAGGCACGGCGGGACGCCGCCGGGCAGCTGCTGGCCGCGCTCGAGCCGGACGAGCAGGACCAGCTGCGCGGGCTGCTGGAGCGCCTGGTGCCGGCGGTCGAGGACGACTGCCGGCGGTAGGCCCCGATCCGCCGCCGGTGACACCGGGGCAGAAACGCCGAGGTCCGGCCCGCAGCGGGCGCGCCCCCTCGACGGGCAGCGCTAGAAGCCGCGCCCGATCGCCCGGCCGAGCACCACCCCGAGCAGGCCGCCGGCCACGCTGACCACCACGTTGGCGACCGCCCACCCCGGCCGCCGGTCCTCGGCCAGGCGCACCGTCTCGAGCATCCAGGTCGAGAACGTCGAGTAGCCGCCGAGCAGGCCCGTGCCGACGATCGTCTGCGTGCGGCCCGACGCCGCGAGGCCGACCAGCAGCCCCAGCAGCAGCGCGGCCGAGAGGTTGACGACCATCGTCCCGAGCGGGAACGGCCGCCGGAACGCGCGCATCGCCGCGCCGTCGACCGAGAACCGCAGCAACGTGCCGACCGCTCCCGCGGCACCCGTCGCGAGCAGGACACCCAGGGTCATCGCGCCGCCCCCGGGTCCGCACCGGCCGCGGGCCGGCCCGGGCGAGCGGAGGGCGGACGACCGGACGGATCGGGCGGGACCGGGGCGCCCGAAGGTTCGGCGAATCCGTGGCCGGAGCCGAGCCGCAACCCGATCGCCACCGCGAGCAGACCGAGCGCCAGGCTGGCCGCCAGGTACGCGGCGGCCAGCCCGACGGCGTCGGCCTCGGCCATCCGCACCAACTCCAGCTGCAACGTCGAGAAGGTGGTCAGCCCTCCGCAGAGCCCGGTGCCCAGCAGCGGCCGCCAGTGGAGCGACGCGGCGGGGCGCGTGCGCAGCGTCGCCACGACCACGCCGAGCAGCAGCGCGCCGCCGACGTTGACGACGAACGTCGCCCACGGCCACGCCGCCGGGTCGTGGACCCAGGCGTCGGCGAGCAGCGCCCGCAGCACGGTGCCGACGAAGCCGCCGACCAGCAGGGCGGTCAGCGTTCGCGGGGACGGCATCGCGTCAGCGTACGCCCTTGACCTCCCGATCCCCGTCGAGGTTCGACACGCAGAACGTGCTCAACCTCGACGGTGATCGCGCTCACGGCGCCTTCGCGGCCCCGCCGTCGTCCTCATCCGCGTCCCGATCCAGGAACCCACCCGGATCGGCGATCAGGAACACGCCGCAGGCCACGAACGCGAGCATCAGCCCGACGCCGGCCAGCAGGGTGAACCAGCGGTCGAAGGCGACCATCACGGCCATTCCGAGCAGGAACAGCGCGGGGGTGATCCGGCGCAGGGTCCGGACGCGGGCGGGGCTCATCGGTCGTCTCCTTCGGAGCGGTCGACGGGGTCGGCGGAGGTCGGCGGTCCACCCGCGGCCGCCGGAGCGCCGGCACCGTTGGACAACGCGTCGAACGGACGGAACCGGTGGTCGAGCGGGGCGTACTCCTGGTCGAGCCGGCCGGTCAGCACCAGCCGGAAGAGCAGCGCCAGCGACGGGGTCAGGACCACCACCGCGATCCCGGTGCTGATCAGCACCGCCTGCAGCGTCGCGTCGCCCGCCGCCGCCTCGCCGATCGTCAACGCGCCGGGCAGCAGGTCCGGCTCCTGTGCGGCGCCCCAGGCCGCGACCAGGCCGACCACCGCGACCGCCGCCGTGAGCCGCGCCCAGCCGAACCGCTCGGTCCGCCCGACCAACGTCAGCGTCGCCAGACCGGCGACGATCGAGGCGGCGACCAGCCAGACCGCGACGCCGCCGGTCAGCCCGTCGTAGAGCGTCCGCGCGTCACCGCGCAGGACGAACAGCCCGACGATCGCGATCGCCCCGGTCACCAGACCCGATCCGACCGCACGCCGGCGGAACGCCCGGACCAGCCCCGGCTGCTCGGCGCGGACCGCGTCGTGACAGAGGAAGACCGCCGACATGTAGGTCCCGACCGCGACCGCCAGGACCCCGACCAGGATCCCCGTCGGATTGAGCCACGAGCCGACCGGGTCGCCCGCCGCGTTGCCGACCGGAACCCGACCCGAGGCGACCGCACCGACCACGGTGCCGAGCGCGAACGGCACGATCACCGAGGCCGTCGCGAACAGTCCGCCGAAGAAGCGCGCGTCGCGGATCGTCCCCGCCTGTCCCCGGAACGCGAACGCCGCGCCGCGGAAGATGATCCCGATCGCCGCCGCGAACATCGGGATGTAGAGCGTCGAGACCGTCGAGGCGAAGGCCTCCGGGAACGCCGTCCAGAAGACCGTGAACAGCAGGATCAGCCAGACGTGGTTGGCCTCCCAGACGGGACTCATCGAGCGCTGGACCAGGCCGCGGACCGGACCCCCGCGCTCGGCGCCACCGGCCGTCAGGTCCCAGAAGCCCGCGCCGAAGTCGGCGCCCGCCAGCACGATGTAGGCGGTCAGGGCCGCCAGCAGGATCACCGCGCACGCCTCGGCCATCAGTCGGCCCTCCCGTCCGCGTCGTCCCGAGCCGACCCGGACCCGCCGTCGGCATCCCGGCCGCCCGACGGCGCCACCGCGACGGCCCCCGGCCGCTGCTCCGTCGGCAGCTCGGTCTCGGGCGGGTGGGCGGCGAGCCGGCGCAGCAGCCAGACCACGCCGCTGATCAGCAGCACGTAGACGACGATCAGCACCGCCAAGGCGATCGGCAGGCCGCTCGCCTCCGTCACGGCGTCGGCGGTCCGCATGTGGTCGTAGACCACCCACGGCTGGCGGCCGACCTCGGTCGTGATCCAGCCGCTGATCAACGCGACGACGGTCAGCGGTGCCGCCAGCACGATCGCCCGGAAGAACCACTTCGACCGCGGCAGTCGGCCGCGCCGCCACCAGGTCAGCAGGAACCAGCCGGCCAGCATCACCAGCCCGGTGCCGATCGCGATCATCGCCTGGAACGAGAAGCGGACGATGTTGATCCCGCGGGTCGTCGGTCGGTCCTCGACCGGCACCGCGTCGAGCCCCGCGACCGTCGCGTCCGGGTCGTGGTCGGCCAGCAGCGACAGCAGCTTGGGGATCTTGATCCCGTACCGGACCTCTCCCGCGGCGGCGTCGTAGTAGCCGAGGATGTGGAACGGGGCGCCCGCCGTGGTCTGTCCCAGGCCCTCCATCGCCGCCAGCTTGACCGGCTGCTCCTTGGCGACCGTCCGGCCCGCCCAGTCGCCGACGACCAGCTGGACCGGGGCGATCAGCGCCGCGAAGGTCAGCGGAATGATCAGCGCGGCGCGGTGGTAGCGCGTGCGACGGCCCTGCAGCCAGCCGTGGGCGTAGAACCCGGCGACGATGAAGCCGCAGACCAGGTAGCCCGCCAGGTACATGTGGACCAGCTCGTGCCAGACGAACCCGCGGCCGAACAGCGCGTCCCACGGATTCGCCGAGACGACCCGTCCGTCGACCTGGGTGAACCCGCCCGGCTTGTTCATCCAGGCGTTGATCGCGATCACCATCAGCGACCCGACCACGCCCGCGATCGCGATCGGGATCCCGCTCAGGAAGTGCGCGGTCCTCGACATCCGATCCCAGCCGTAGACGTAGATCGCGATGAAGATGCCCTCGACGAAGAACGAGATCCCCTCGAGCGTGAACCCCAGCCCGAAGACCTCGCCGTAGGTCGCCATGAAGTTCGGCCAGAGCAGCCCGAACTCGAACGAGAGGATCGTGCCGGTGACCACGCCGACCGCGAACAGCACCAGCATGACCTTCGACCAGCGCTTGGCCAGCGCCTTGTAGACCGGGTCGCCGGTCCGCAGGTACAGGCCCTCGGTGAACAGCACGATCGTCGGCCAGGCGATGCCGAAGCAGACCAGCGGGATGTGGACCGCCAGCGACATCGCCTGCATGTTGCGGGCGACGACCAGGTTCGGTTGCTCCGGGGTGCCGAGGGCGCCGGCGGAGGCGAGCAGGTTGACGACGTCGATGCGGGGACGCTACACCGCCCGCGACCGCCCGTCCCGGAGCAGGCGCGGCAGCATGCCGCTGCGCAGCACGCCAAGAGCGGTGCGCACGAGGACCGTCACCCAGACCAGCACCAGCGCGGCCAGCAGCGTGAGCGCCAGCGCCTCGACCGCGGCGACGTCGACCCGCGCCGCCAGCAGCGACGTCCCGGTCACGCAGGTCCCGATCGGAAAGGTGAAGCTCCACCAGGTCAACGCGAACGGCATCCCGCGCCGGACCGCCCGCGCCACGATCGCCACCGCGACCGGCAGCCAGACCATCGCGACGCCGATGACCACCACCCCGAAGCCGGTCGCGAACCCGTCGAGCCCGGCGCCGAGCGGCCCCGGAACGACCTCCCGGGCGAACGCCCCCAACAGGCAGGCCGCGGTCACCGACTGGCCGAGCGGACCGAGCACGATGAAGACCGTCGGCGCGGCGGCCGTCGGACCGGGACCGTGGACCGCGATCCGCAGCACCACCACCGTGATCACGGTCAGACTGAGCGCCAGACCCAGCCCGAACAGTCCGTAGCCGGCGACCAGCAGCGCCGCGCGTTCCGGGCCCTCGGACAGCCGCGGCAGGATCCCCCCGAGCGCGGCGGCGGAGACCATCGGCGGCACCACGGCGAGGATCCAGACCGGAGCCACGTCCGCCAGCGCCCAGGTCCGCCGGCGCGCCCAGGCGACCGGAACCGTCACCGCGACCACGACGCCGATCACCGTTCCGGCCCCGCAGAGCACGAGCGCGACCGCCAGTCCGAGCGTCGACCCGAGCAGCGGCGCGGCGTCGAGCAGCGCGCCGGTCCCGACCGTGGTCAACGCCATCGGCATCGTGCCCCAGAAGGCGACCGCCCCGGGCCCGGCCGGAGCACCCATGTCGTCCGCCGCGCGCCGTCGCAGCTGGACGACGGTGACCGCCGACACCAGCACCAGCAGCACGGCGGCGACGATCCAGACCGCCGCCGCGAAGCCACGGGCCGCCCAGCCGTCGACCGGGGCGAAGGTCACCGCGTTGGCCACGATCCCCGTCCCCATCACGGTCACGAACCAGGTCGGGCCGGCGGTGCGGAGCGGGTTGATCCGGCTGCGGCGGCGGGGGTTCGACCGCTCCGGCGCGGGGGCCGGGGCGATCGGGGAAGCCGCAGAGGTCACCGCTCTGATGATCGGCGATCCACGGCGGTTGCGACAGTCAGATCGGGCGGTTGGTGATTCCCACTCGGAATCTCCAGGCGATACGATGCAGGGACCGTGACGCCCTCCAAGCCCCAGAGCGACCCGATCTCGGGCGCCGAGCTGGCCGCCTTCGTCGCGGCCTTCGAGGCCCACAGCGTCCACGGCGCCGCCGATGCGCTCGCCCTGACCCAGTCCGCCGTGACCAAGCGGCTGCAGCGGCTCGAGCAGCGGCTGGCGCTGCGGCTGTTCGACCGCACGCGCGCCGGGGTCCGGCCCACGACCGCCGGCCAGGCGCTCTACCCCGACGCCAAGCAGGCGCTCGCCGCGCTCAACCGGATCGAGGCGACCGCCCGCGACCACAACCGCGGCGCGCACCGCGAGCTGCGCCTGGCGTCCAGCTACACCAACGGCGAGTTCCTGGTCCCCGACTGGGTCGCGCGGTTCGCCCACACCCACCCCGGCTTCCGCACCCAGATCCAGGTGATCAACTCCGCCGACGTGCTCGACCGGGTGCGCAGCGGCGACGCGTCGATGGGGTTCGTCGAGGGACTCGACCCGCTCGACGACATGGAGACCCAGGTGGTCGCCCGCGACGAGATCGTCGCCGTCGTCGCCGCCGACCACCGCTGGGCGACCCGCCGCTCGGTGCGGACGACCGAGCTGCCCCGCGAGCCGTACATCACCCGCGAGCGCGGATCGGGCACCCGCTCGGTCTCGGACTCGGTGCTCGCCGCGGTCGGCGTCACGCTGATCCCGACGTCCGAGTTCGCGAGCACCCAGGCCGTCAAGCGGACCCTGCTGTCGGGCGGCTTCTCGCTGCTCTCGCGACTGGCGGTCGAGGCCGAGGTCCACGCCGGCAGCCTCGCCGTCGTGCCGGTCCGCGACGTCGATCTGCACCGCGAGCTGATCGCCGTGTACCTGCGCGGCGCCGCTCCGGAGGGGGCCGCCCGGGACTTCTGGCGCTGGCTCAGCACCGTCGTCGCGCCGACGGCGTACCGGCGGTCGGACGGCCCCGAACTGCGACCATGACCGGGTGTCCCCTCGCCGTTCCGGGTCCGTGAGGCCGCGCCGCCGCGCGTCCTCGTCCCGTTCAGATTCCGCCGTTCCCGCCCACCACGTCGGCATGGACCGGCGGCGCCGTGAGCCGCCGTGGCTGGTGATCGCGGGGCTGCTCGCGGTGCTCCTGGCGATCGTGCTGCTGGTCGCGCTGCTGCGCGGCGGTGGGGACGACGAGACCCCGCAACCCGCGGCGCTGCCGGCCGATCCCGGGACGACCACGCCGCTCGGCCGGCTCGCCCTGGCCACCTTGCGTCCCGACGTCGAGGCCGACGCCGACGAGCTGACCGCGCGCGCCGAGGCGGGCTTCGCCAATCCGCTCTACCGGATGGTCCCGGGCGGCGCGGTGGCCTCCGCCGCGCGGGTCACGCGGCTCCGTCCGCTGATCGAGCAGGTCGCCGAGGAGCAGGACGAGGACGCCGACACGCTCGAGGCGCTCGTCTACCTGGAGAGCGCCGGCCGGCCCGAGGCGATGGCGTCCAACGACGTCAAGGGCGCGGTCGGCCTGACCCAGATCCTCGCCGAGACCGGCACCAGCCTGCTCGGGATGAAGATCGACGTCCAGCGCTCGCAGACGCTGACGCGCCTGATCAACCGCGGCGGCCGGCACGAGGCCCGGCGCCGCGCGGAACGGGCCAAGGTCGACCCGCGGTTCGACCCGAAGCAGGCGCTCGAGGGCACCGCGCGCTACCTCGAGTTCGCCCGCGAGCAGCTCGGCGACCGCGACGACCTGGCCGTCGCCAGCTACCACATGGGCGTCGGCAACCTGCAGAACGCGCTCCGCGACTTCGGGCAGGGCGACGTCCCCTACGTCGAGCTCTACTTCGGCACCGACCCGCTGCGCACGCCGGCCGCGACCAAGCGCCTGATGGACCTCAGCGACGACTCGTCGTCGTACCTCTGGCGGATCGGCGCGGCGGCGCGGATCATGCGGCAGTACCGCGAGGACCGTCCCGCGCTGGAGCGCGAGGCCGAGCTGCAGACGCGCAAGGCGTCGAGCGAGGACCTGCTCCACCCGAAGGAGACGACGCCGACGTTTGCCGACGCCGAGGCGCTCGAGCGGGCGACCGCGGACGGCGAACTGATCGCGCTGCCGCGTGACGCGCTGCGCGCCAACGGCCTGGCGATCGACCCCGCGATGGGCGAGCTGGCCGACCGCTTCGACCAGCCGCGCTCGCGCTACCGGGCCCTGCGGCCGGGGGCGCTCGGCGGCGTGCTGACGATCGGCGCGGCGGTCCGGGCGCTCAACGGCACGACCGAGCCCGCCACCCGGCTGACGGTGACCAGCACCGTGCGCGACGAGGAGTACCAGGCGCGGCTCGGCGCGGAGAACATCCAGGCGACCAAGGCGCTCTCCCAGCACACCACCGGCTGGGCGGTCGACTTCTCCCGCAGCTACCGCACGGGTGCGCAGGCCCAGCTGTTCCAGTGGACCCTGACCCGGCTGCAGGCGCTCAACCTGATCGCGTGGGTCCGCGAGCCCACCGCGATCCACATGACGTTCAGCGACGAGGCTACGGAGCGGTTCGCGCCGATACTGCGCGCGGCGCAACGCCCATAGCCCCGCGGCTCGGCGTCGCCGGGACGGTCCGCGCGACCACCGGCGGCGCGCCGCCCATGGCGCCACGGCTCGGCGTCGCAGGCACGCGCTCGGTGGCGTGGGGCACGTCGTTCCACGGATCGACGGTCGGAGCGACCGCGGCCTGATCGCGGGACGCGGCGCCGAACAGGACGAAGGCGGCGACGAGCATCGTGATCAGGGCGGCGATCACGAACGGGAAGTGCAGCAGACGGCGGGAGGACGCCGCGCGGCCGTCGGAACGGTCGCGCGACGCCACCCGACCGCGGCGGGGACGGGACGCTAGTTGCGTGGTGGAGAGCGACGACATGTCACGTAGTCGGAGACCGCGCCGAAATTCCCCCCCCATGAATCTCGGAGGGCCGGGAACGGCTTCCGGCGTCGAACGCGGCCCGCCGAAGCGGGCCGGAACGAACGCCGGTCGGCGGGCGAATCCGTTGCTGTTCGCGGCGACTAGGCGCCGAGCAGCTGCTGCGCGCGCTCGGCCACGTTCTGGGGCGTGATCCCCAGGCGCTCCAGCACCTCGCCGCCCGGGGCCGACGCACCGAAGCGGTCGATCCCGACCGCGGAGTCGACGTAGCGCTCCCAGCCGAACGTGACGCCGGCCTCGACCGAGACCTTCGGCACGTTGACCGGCAGCACCGACTGCTGGTACTCCAGGTCCTGGGTGTCGAACAGCTCCCACGAGGGCAGCGAGACGACGCGGGCCTTGACGCCCTGCTCGCCGAGCAGGGCCGCCGCGTCAACGGCCACGCCGACCTCGGCGCCCGTGCCGACCAGGATCACGTCCGCGCCACCCTCCGGGTCCGAGACCACGTAGCCGCCGCGCGGCACGCCGGCCCAGGCGGCGTCGTCGCCCCCGTCCCGCGGCAGGGGCGCGATCCCCTGG
>JBAZOW010000014.1:0-24467 GCA_041648495.1 Patulibacter sp. | reverse complement strand
GGCGTTCCTGACCAGCGACCAGGGCGTCGAGTTCGGTCCGTCCCGGCACAACGTGGTCCACGTGCCGGGCTGGCGCGAGTCGTCGACGTCGCCGGTCAACCAGCATCCGAGCATCGACGCCGCCGTCGCTCGCGCGCTGCGCAGCGCCTGGCTCGCCCGCGAGCAGATCGAGCTGTCGCCCGAGGCCCGCGCGGCGATGACCCGGACCGTGGTCGCGGTCGCGTCCTCGCCCGCGTTCCGCGCCCCGACGCGGTTGCTCAACCAGGTCAACTGGAACGCCGACGTCTACGCCGCCGCGGCGACGATCTCGGGCGACCCGACCCGGCTGCGCCACGACTACCGCGAGCAGCTGCGCTGGTTCGCGGAGCACGCCCACGCTCCCGTGAGCCGCGGCGGTCTGCCCAACCTGACCGCCGCGGGCGCCTTCGTCTACCACCCGGCGGGCGACCCCGAGGCGCTGGTCAACCGCAGCGACACCGCCGAGTACGCCAACGTCGTGCTCGGCAGCCTGCGCTACCACCGGCAGGCGCTGGCCGCCGGGATGGTCCCGCTGGACGCCGGCGAGCGCCGGACGCTGGCCGCCTGGGCCCAGCGGACCCGCGACGCCAGCTGGACCCCCTCGGGCTACCTCAACTGGGAGACCGGCAAGGGCTCGACCCGCCTGCACCTGCGCCAGTACTGGGCGCTCGCGCTGGACGGGATCAGCGGCGCGATCCGCGGAGCTCCCGAGCTGACCGGGATCCCCGCCGACGACGGCACCCAGCTGCTGGCCCGCGCCACGACGCTGTTCCGTCGCTGGGTCGAGCGCCAGGGCAGCGCGTTCCTGCCGGCGACCGCGTTCGGCTATCCGACCGCGTTCGAGAGCGTGCGCGACAACCGGATCACCGCCAGCGTGCGGATCGCCGGGACGCTCGCCGAGTGGGCCGCGACCTGTGACTGCGACGGTCGCCTGCCGGACGCCGCACCCGCCGAGGAACGGCTGCGGGTGACCTTCGACGAGCGGTTCCAGCGGATCGCGGTCAACGGCCCGCGCTACGCCACCACGCTGTCGCCGACCGCCCGGCCGACGGGCGGCGGACTCGAGCCCGGCTGGATCCTCGACGCGCAGGCGCGGCCGCTCGGTCCGCTCGGCGGCGGGTCCGACGGGTCGTTCGGGCTACAGCTGCGGAAGGCCGGCGGGAGCGTGCTCGACACCCAGCCCGGTCCGACCCGGGCGAAGGGCCTGCGGTTCGCGCCCGACCCGAGCGACGCGACCCGCTTCCGCGCCCGGTTGGCCGAGGACGACGCGAGCATCGACCTGACCCACCGGTTCACCCGCGACGGGATCGTCACCGACTACGCCGTGCGGGCCGACCGCGAGGCGTGGGTCTCGCTGCGGCTGCCGAGCAGCGGCGACGAGGGCACGGTCGAGTGCCGCTTCGCCGCGCCGGGCGCCGAGGCCGCGTTCGTCCCCGGCTGCCCGGCCGGCAGCGTCTACGTGATCCGGTCGGGGGCGGCGCTGATGCAGGTCGAGCTGTCCGGCCTGCCGAGCAACGCCCGGGTCGACCTCAACCGCCCCGAGCCGCGCAGCACGCTCAGCGACCCCGGGCAGCAGATCACGGTCGGGTTCCCGGTGACCGGCAGCGTGCGGATCCGCCGCACCCTGACCCCGCTCGACGGCTGAGCCGCGTTCGACGGCCGAGCCGGCCGCCGCGGGCCGACCACCGTCCCGGCGGATCGGTCGTCGGCGGCGACGGAACCTCAGTCGATCTCGAGCCGATCGAGCGCGGCGTCGTCGCTGCGCCAGTTGCGGCGGACCTTGACCTGCAGGTCCAGGTGGACCTTGGTGCCCAGCTCGCGCTGCAGCTCCTTACGGGCCGCGGTGCCGATGTTGCGGATCATCGAGCCGCCCGCGCCGATCAGGATGCCCTTCTGCGACGGGCTCTCGACCCAGGCGTTGGCCAGCACGATGTGCAGGTTGTCGCCGGGCCGGTCGATCTCCTCGATCGCGACCTCGACGGCGTGCGGGACCTCTTGGAAGGTCCGGCGGATGATCTGCTCGCGGATCAGCTCGGCCAGCAGCACGTGCTGCGGCTGGTCGGTGCTCTCGTCGACCGGGAAGAAGAAGGGGCCCCGCGGCAGTAGGCCGACCAGGTGGTCGAGCAGCGGCTGGATCCCGTGACCCTTGCGGGCCGAGATCGGGAAGATGTCGTCCCCCAGCTCCAGCTCGGCCGCCGCGGTCAGCACCGCCAGCGCCTGGGGCTTGTTGAGCCGGTCCATCTTGTTGACCGCGATCACCGTCGGCGCGCGCTGCTGCTTGAGCTGCGAGGCGATGTAGCGGTCGCCGGGTCCGACGCCCTCCTCGCCGTTGAGCACCAGCACCTGGACGTCGGCGTCGCGGATCTCGCTGTCGACGCGGCGCTGCATCCGGCCGGTCAGCGAGTCCTTCGGCTTCTGCACGCCGGGCAGGTCGACGATCACCAGCTGGGCGTCGGGGCGGGTCAGCACCCCGCGGATCGCCCGCCGGGTGGTCTGCGGCTTGTCGGAGGTGATCGCGACCTTGGCGCCGACGATCGCGTTGGTCAGCGTCGACTTGCCGGCGTTCGGCCGGCCGGCGAAGGCGACGAAGCCGGAGCGCTTCGGACCCGATTCCCCCCCGTCCTCGAGGTCGGGATCGGTCAGCGGCGGGATCGTCGGGTCGTAGACCGGGACGGGCAGCTCGATCCCGTCGTTCGGTCCGTAGACCGGGACGCGCTGCGGATGGTCCTCGGCGTCCGGAACGACCGCACCGTCCTCGTGCTCACCGTCGATATCGGTCATCCGCGTCCCTCCGTGGCGGGCTCCGGGAGCCATAGGAGGATCTGCGACTGCACGGCGAGCATCTCGCCGTTGTCCGTTTCGTGATCAAAACCCACGAGATGGAGGATGCCGTGGACGACCGCTTCGCGCAGGCTGACCGTGTGCTCGGGGCAGATCACCACGTCGCCGATCTCCCGTGGACCGGCCACCGGACCCGCTCCGTCGATCGGGAACGAGAGCACGTCGGTCGGCTTGTCCTTTCCGCGGTGCTCGCGGTTGAGCAGGTGGATCGCGTCGGCGTCGACGATCGAGATCGCGACGTGGCCGTCGGTCACCCCGGCCGATGCGGCCGCCGTCTCGACCAGCTGCCGCAGGTCCTCGCCGACCGGGAGCCCGGCCGGCGGATCGCCCTCGCACTCCAGCTCGATCTCGAGCTCGGAACCGACCCCGCCGGGCGGGGTCGGCACGACGTCCGGGCCGCTCACGCGGGCCGACGGCCGGCGCGGTCGGCCGACCGCAGCTCCGGAGCCTGGGCCTCGGCGTGTCCCTCGTACGCCTCGACGATCTTCTGCACCAGGCTGTTGCGGACGACGTCGCCGCGCTGGAAGCGCACGAACTCGACGTCGTCGATCTCGTTCAGGACCTCTGCGACGGCCACCAGACCGGACCGCTGCTCGCGCGGCAGGTCGACCTGGGTGATGTCCCCGGTGATCACCATCTTCGAGCGGTAGCCGAGCCGGGTCAGGAACATCTTCATCTGCTCCGGCGTGGTGTTCTGCGCCTCGTCGAGGATGATGAACGAGTCGTTCAGCGTGCGGCCGCGCATGAACGCCAGCGGCGCGACCTCGATCACGCCGTTCTCCATGTACGCGGTGACGCGCTCGGGATCGAGCATGTCGTGGAGCGCGTCGAACAGCGGCCGCAGGTACGGGTCGATCTTCTGCATTAGATCGCCGGGCAGGAAGCCGAGCTGCTCCCCCGCCTCGACGGCCGGACGGGTCAGGATGATCCGCTTGACCTCCTGGCGCGACAGCGCCGCGGCCGCCGCGGCGACGGCCAGGAAGGTCTTGCCGGTGCCGGCCGGCCCGATCCCGAAGCTCACGGTGTTGTTGCGGATCGCGTCGACGTAGTGCTTCTGCAGCGCGGTCTTCGGCACGACGCGAACCTTGCGGCTCGGGTTCTGCCAGACCACGTCGCCGACCACGTCGGAGGGGCGCTCGGCCGCGCGCATCGCGGAGTCGACGGTCGGGATCGTCCCGGCCTCGACCGTGTGTCCCTGCTCGGACAGGGTGATCAGCTCGCGCACCACCGTGGCGGCGGCCTGGACCGACTCGGCGTCGCCGTCGAGGGTCAGCACGTTGCCGCGCAGGAAGACGTCGCAGTCGACGTGCTCATCGAGAGCCCGCAGACCCGAGTCTTCGCCGTCGCTGAGCTGCACAGCGACGTCATACGGCACTTCCAGCCGTCGTCTCAGAGGAATCCCCTTGGATTCGAACCGTCCCAGCGCACGCCACCGAACCGATCGGAGGAGTGGTGTCGGAGCGGCGTCGCTCCGACTTCCGGGACACGCATCATGCCCTTCCGACTATACGCCCGGCGCGGACGAACACCACCCCGATCCGGTGAAGATCGTGGGACCGTCGCCGAACCGATGCGCGTCAGCCGCCCTGCCGCAGCAGGACCGCGGCCCAGTCGCCCGACTCGCGGCGCTCCCCCTCGACGAGGCCCAGCGGCGTGAAGGCGCGGACGATGCCGTCGACCTCGTGGACCAGCAGCCCCGACGCGATCACCGCATGCGGCTGCGGATCGGCGAAGCCGTCGCTCGCCACGCGCAGCAGCAGCGGGCGCAGCAGGTTGGCCAGGATCAGCGGCGGGCGCCCGTCGTCGTGGGCCTCCGGCGGCATCCCGGCGGGCCCGTCGCGGAGCAGGTCGAAGCCCGTCGCGGTCACGGTGACGTCGTTGAGCTCGGCGTTCTCGATCGTCGCGGCGACCGACTGCGGCTCGTTGTCGACCCCGTGGACCGGGCCCCAGCCGAGCTGCGCGGCGGCCACGGCGAGCACGCCGGACCCGCACCCCAGGTCCAGCACTGGTCCGTGCGCGGCGTCGTCCTCGTCCGCCAGCGCCACGAGCAGCTCCAGGCAGAGGCGCGTCGTCGCGTGGCCGCCGGTGCCGAAGGCCTGTGCCGGATCGACCGCCAGGTCGCGCACGCCCGGCCGGTCGCCCGCGTAGCGGTCCGCCCACGGCGGGCGCACGTAGAGTCGGTCGGCGATCAGCACCGGCTCGTGGAAGGTCATCCAGCGGACGTCCCAGTCGTCCGCCACGGCGCCGTCGACGACCGCGACCAGCGCGTCGCCGAGCAGCGTGCGCAGCGCGTCCTCGGTCGGCAGGGCGTCGGCCTCGCCGTAGACCGCGAACTCGATCAGGCCGTCGGCGTCCGCCTCCTCGACCCCGAGCGGCGCCAGCTCGGTGAGCTGGGCCAGGACGACGTCGGCGTCGTCGCGCCGGACGCGGACCGCGCGTCGCAGCATCAGGCGACCGGTCCCGCGGAGCAGGTGCGCACCGGTCTACCCCTTGCGCCAGAGCCGGCGCAGGCGCCCGACGACCGACTCGTCGGCGTCGTCGGCGTGCTCGTCGCCGAACGAGTCGGCCAGCTCCTCCAGCAGCTCGCGCTGGCGGGCGTTCAGGCGCTTGGGCACCGACACGTCGACGACCACGTGGAGGTCGCCGCGCCGGCCGCCGCCGACCCGCGGCATCCCGCGGCCGCGCAGCCGGATCGTCTTGCCCGGCTGGGTCCCCGCCGGGATCTCGACCTCGAGCGGCTCGTCGAGCATCTCGACGGTGATCGTGGTGCCGAGCGCCGCCCGCGGCGCCGAGACCGGGACGACGGTGATCAGGTCGTCGCCCTCGCGGACGAAGCGGTCGTGCGGCAGCACGGTGACGACCACGTAGAGGTCGCCGTCCGGCGCGCCGGGCTCGCCCTGGTGGCCGCGGCCCGACAGGCGGATCCGCTGGCCGTCGGCGATCCCGGACGGGACGTCGACCTCGAGCGTGCGCGTGACCGGCTTGAGCCCGTTGCCGTCGCAGTCCTCGCAGGGCTTCTCCGGCCGCTGCCCGCGCCCGCCGCAGACGTTGCAGGTGGCCCGCTGGACCATGTCGCCGAACGGGGTCCGGCGGACCTGGTCGACCACTCCGTGGCCGCCGCACTGCGAGCAGCGCGTCGACTTGCTGCCCGGCGCCGCACCCGACCCCGTGCAGGTCTCGCAGCGCGCGACGACCTCGACCTCGACGTCGACCCGGGTGCCGACCAGCGCCTGGTCGAGCGTCAGCTGGACGTCGACGCCCAGGTCGCCCCCGGCCCGCGGGCCGCCCGCGCCGCCCCCGCCGAAGGCCTGCCCGAAGACCGCCCCGAAGAGGTCGGACATCGAGCCGAAGCCCTCGAAGTTCGAGCCCATCCCCCGCTGCTTCAGCCCGTCGTGGCCGTAGCGGTCGTAGGTCGAGCGGCGCTCGGCGTCGGAGAGGATCTCGTACGCCTCGGCGACCTCGCGGAAGCGGTCCTGCGCCTCGGGATCGTCCGGGTTGACGTCCGGGTGCAGGGTCCGGGCCAGGCGACGGAACGCCTTCTTGATCTGCGCTTCGTCGGCCTGCCGGTCGACGCCGAGCACCTCATAGGGATCGCGTGGCACGGTCTGACTCATACGTTCTCGTACAGCTCCTCGACGTAACGGGACAGCTGGAAGGCGACGTCACGCACCGCGCGGATGGTCTGCGGGTAGTCCATCCGCACCGGTCCGATCACGGACACGCTGCCCAGCTTTCTCTGCGGCGGGCCGTACCCGGCCGCAACCACCGACAATGATCGCAGGGCCGGCACCTGGTTCTCCCCGCCGATCATCACGACCACGTCGGGACGGTTGAGCGCCTGGCGCAGGACCCGCAGGATCGTCGCTCGCCGCTCCAGCTCGTCGACCAGCGCGTCCAACCCGTCGATCTCGCTCCCGCGGGCGTCCTGCATCAGCCGGGCGGCGCCGGTGACGAAGACCCCGGTCGTCGTGTCCCCCGTGCTGTCGGCGACCCCGGTGAAGACCGGACGCAGCGCGGCCAGGAACGCCCGCTCGCTCGCCCCCAGGCTGGAGTCCTCGAGCCGGGCCTGCAGCATCCGCGTGCCGAGGCCGATGCCGACCAGACGGTCGTTGAGGTACTCCCGCGCCCACGACGCCAGGCCCGGGTCGACCGGATCGAGGAAGCCGACCGTGCGCTTGGCGACGTCACCCGCGGAGGTGATCACCACGACCATCACCGAGCGCGGGTGCAGCAGCAACACCTCGACGTGACGGACCGTCGCGGTCGAGACCGGCGGCGCGGTGACCACCGCGAGCATGTCGGTGACCGTCGAGAGCGTCTCGCTGGTGACCCGCATCGCCTCGTCGAGCTCGTGCTGGACCAACGCCAGCTCGAGTCCCGGCCCCGCCGGCGTGGTCGGCAGCAGGTGGTCGACGAAGTAGCGGTGGCCAGCGTCGGTCGGAACCCGACCGGCCGAGGTGTGCGGATGGTTGAGCAGCCCCAGGCGCTCGAGCAGGGCGAGCTCGTTGCGGATCGTCGACGGGCCCAAGCCCAGGTCGGGGTCGTTGGAGAGCAGCTTGCTCCCGACCGGTTGGCCGGTCACCCGGAACTGGGCGACGACCTTCCCGAGAATCAGCTCCTGGCGGGGCGTCAGCATCGACCGTCCGATCGTACTGCTCTGACGGCGTTCGGCGACCGTCGCTCGCGGGGTCGGGGCGCTCGCGTCGACCCGGCCGACCCGAACGGCGTTCACCCGGCCGCGGTGAGCACGACGCGCGGCGGTCCCATAGGTCAAGCTCCCCGCAGTCGATGCGTCGCACGCTCACCATCATCAAGCGCACGCTCGTGGCCTTCTACCACGACCAGATGACCCAACACGCGGGAGCGATCACCTACTACGGGCTGATGTCGCTGTTCCCCGTCCTGCTGATCTCGCTGTCGGTGCTCGGCCTGGTCGGCGAGTATCCGCGGACCTACAACGCGATCGTCGACTACCTGCGCGAGGTCGCTCCGGCGTCGGTGGTCCAGCCGATCGACGACTCGCTGCGCGAGGCCCTGCGCAACCGCAGCGCCGCCGCGACGGGCCTGGTGGTCAGCATCTTCCTGATGTTCTACGGCACCACCGGGGTGCTCGAGTCGATGCGACGGGCGCTCAACGTCGCGTTCAACGTCAAGGGCGGGCGCAGCTTCGTGCGGCGCAAGGCGGTCGACGTCGGGTCGACCTTCGTCCTGCTGTTCCTGGTCCTGACGACGCTGGTCTTCGTCGTGATCGGACGCGGGCTGGCCGAGGACATCCTGCAGCTGTTCGGGATCCACGAGGGCGCGGCCGGGGTCTGGGAGTTCGTCCGCTGGCCGGCCGCGGTGCTGAGCGCGCTGCTCGGCTTCGCCTACATCTACTACGTGACCCCCGACTACAAGCACCGGGCATTCCACTGGGTCACCCCCGGCGCGGTGCTCGGCGTCGTCTCGTGGCTGCTCGTGTCGTTCCTGCTGTCGCAGTACATCTCCAACGTGGTCAACGTCGGCGCGCTCTACGGCGCGTTCGCCGGCGCGATCGTGATCGTGCTCTGGTTCTGGCTGTCGAGCTGCGCGCTGCTGATGGGCGCCGAGCTGAACGCCGCGATCAGCATCCAGCACCGGGTCGAGCAGGACGAGCCGGTCGACTGCGACACCGAGCTGACCTAGCTCGGAAGCGGGAGCGGTTCGCCGGGCCATACCCGGCAAACCGCTCCCGCCGGCCGACCGGGCGCGCCTAGGCCGTCGGCGGGACCACGATCTCGGCGACGCCGTTGCGGACCACGCGGGTCGATCCCTGCTTGGCCTGGGTGGAGACGGTGGCGATCCCGCCCGCGACGCTCTTGATCTTCGTCGCGACCGAGATCTCCTGCTCGGGGACCGCCATTCCGCGGAACTCGACGCTCAGCCGCTTCAGCGCCGCCGGAGCCTGCGTGCCGCCGACCGCCTCGGTCTGGGCGCGCGCGACCTGGGCCATCGTCCACAGGCCGTGGAGGATCTTGCCGGGCAGGCCGACCTGCTGGGCGAACTCGTCGTCGACGTGGATCGGGTTGAAGTCGCCCGAGGCCCCCGCGTAGCGGACGGTCACGTAGCGGTCGGGGGTGACGGCCAGCGTCGGCAGCTCGCTGCCGGGCTCCCACATCGACTCGGTCCCGCCCGCCCCGCCCGCCCCGCTCGCGTCGGTCTTCGGATCGGTGCTCATGCCGCGGCCCCCCGCACGATGTTGGTCCAGACGCCGGTCGAGACGACCGCGCCCGTGGCGTCCGTGGTCTCCGCCCCGAACACGTAGTAGGTGACGTTCGCGGCGTCGAGCGGGCGGACCTCGTCGAGCGTGATCGTCGTGTGGACCTCTTCCCCCGCGACGAGCACCCGGTTCCAGACGAACTCCTGGGCCCCGTGGACGAGGTGGTCGAAGTCGATCCCGATCTCGTCGTCGAACATCGCCGGCTCGATCGCGGGCGACGAGTAGACGACGACGAACATCGGCGGGGCGACGAGGTCGTCGTAGCCCGCGGCGCGCGCGGTCGCGACGTCGTGGTGGATCGGGTTGGTCTCCCCGACGGCCCGCGCGTACTCGCGGATCTTCTCGCGTCCGATCACGTACGACACGGGGGGAAAGCGCTTGCCGATGGGGGCAGCGGCGGGGGAATCAGCCACGCGGATCAGGTCCTCGACGTTGGGCGGGTGGCGTTCGCGCACCGCCGGAGCGGTGATCGGGAACGGATCACCGATGGTATTGACGCGTGGCGCCGGACGATCCGCGAGGATTACCGACCAGTGCAGCACCACGATCGTCGCCGGGCCCTCCCGCGTCGGGCAGCCCTCGCTGCGGTCGTCCTGACGACCGTCGCCGGACTCGCCCCCGCGTCAGCGTTCCCCACCCAGCCCCCTCGTCGTCGGAGGCCGCCGCCACGTCCCGGCAGGCGGGGTTCCAGGAGCCGATCACGCCGGTCGCCGGCCCCACCCCCGAGGTGCTGGCCGCCGCGATCGGCCAGATCCGGGGCAGCGCCCCGTCGGACTTCTGGTCGATGGCCGACGCCGCGGTACTGCCGCTCGACGCGCTCTGGGACCCGAAGACCGGCGGCTACGTCGCGCCCAGCCAGTTCTCCTCGCGCGGGGTCCTGCGGGTCCGGACCAACGCCGAGATGCTGCTGGTCCACGCCAACGCCGCGCAGTCCGGGCACCAGGGCACCAGCCAGCGTCCCGACCGGATCGAGCCGCTGGTCCGGCTGCTGACCGGCCGGATGTACATGGCGACGCTCGACGGCAAGGTCACCCCGCCGTACCGCGACGGGCGCAGCGTGACCGCGCACGCCCCGGGCTTCTCCGACGCCGGCGGCAACACCTCGACGATGCACCAGTCGCTTGACGCCGTGGTGATGCGGGCACTCGCCGCCGCCTGGGTCGTCCGCGACCAGGTCGGGCTGAGCCAGGAGGCCCGGCTGCTGATCGACGATCGCGTCAAGGCCGTCGCCCTCTCCCCCTTCTGGCGGTTCCCGAGCCGGCTGCTCAACCAGATCAATTGGAACGCCGACGTCTACTCGGCCTACACCACGGTCACCGGCGACCCGACGCTGATGCGGAACGACTACCGGCAGCAGCTGATCTGGTTCGCCGAGCGCGCCCGCTCGCAGGCCTATCCGAACGGCACGACCAACCTTGCCAGCGGGTTCGGCTTCCACTACGTGCCGACCCGCAGCGTCACGAGCCAGCTGAACCAGGTCGACACCTCGGAGTACGCCAACATCGCGCTCGGCGCGCTGGCCCACCTGGATCAGGCCGGATCGGTCGGCATGGCCCCGCTGCCCGCCACGATCCACTCGACGCTGCAGCGCTGGATGCGGCGCGTCGTCTACGGCACCTGGACCGAGAGCGGCTACCTCAACTGGGACTCCGGCAAGGGCATCGACCGGATCCACCTGACCCAGTACTGGCTGCTCGCGCTGCGCGGCTTCGGCACCGCGATGGACGGTTCCAAGCGCAGCGGCCTGCTGGCCGACCAGCAGCCGGTCGCGCGGCGGATCGCCGGCCGGGCGATGGAGCTCTACCGGCGCCGCGCGCTCGAGCACGGCAGCGTGATCCTGCCCGCCAGCTCGTTCGGCTTCGACGGCAGCTCGCTGGTCAGCGAGAGCTTCGACGGGACGACCGGCACGGCGCGCTTCGCCTCGACGGCCAGCGAGCTCGCGCTGCGAGGCCTGGAGCCGCGCAAGGACCGCAAGAGCAACCCGATGCCCAACGCCTACAGCCACGACGCCAGCCTCGGTCGGCTGGCGGTCACCACCTCGCGCTACGCCGCCGCGGTCGTCCGCCCGTGGACGGGCCTGCGCTCCGGCGGGATCGAGCCGTCGCGGATCATCGACGCGCGAGGACGGGCCGTCACCGGCCTGGGGGGCGCGACCACCGGCACCCTGGCGTTGAGCCTGAGCGCCGGCGGCGGCGACATCCTGACCACGCAGCCGGGGCGCTACCGCGAGCCGCAGTCGCTGATCCGGGTGCCGAAGGCCGTGGTCGACCGCTCGGCGACGATGCGCTCCCCGCTGACGGTCACCGCGAGCGACGCCGCGCTGGAGCTGAAGCTTGACCTGGAGCACCGCTTCGACGAGCGCTCGATCGTCACCCGCTACCGCTTCGACAACAAGCGCAAGCAGCAGGTCAACGCGATCCTGCGGGTGCCGACCTACGGGTCGCGGATCCCCGGATCGCTGCGGCTCGGCCAGCGGATGTCGCGGGCGACGCTGCAGCGCGGGCTGAAGATCACGTCCCCGGACGGGGCGAGGTTCACCGCGCGCTTCGCCGGTCTGCCGAAGGCCGCGCGGGGCGTCGTCGTGCGCGGGACGAAGCAGGTCGGCAACCCCGACCCCGGCCCCGAGCTGCAGATCAAGTTCCGGCTGCCGAAGGACAAGACCACGATCCGCCGCACGCTGATCGTGGCGGCGCCGTAGGGGCCTAGACGATCCCGGGGACCGAGCCGCCGTCGGTCGACCAGGCCGAGCCGGTGACGAAGCCGGCCCGCGGCGAGGCCAGCAGGACGATCACGTCGGCGATCTCGTCCGGGGTGCCGAGCCGGCCGAGCGGGACCTTCGCGGCCGCCTGCTCGACGACCTCGTCCGCGGTCTTGCTGCCGGCCGCGGCCTGCTGCTCGGCGAGGCCGCCCGGCGCCATCCACAGCTCGCTGTCGATCGGTCCCGGGGTGACGACGTTGACCCGAACCCCGCGGCTCGCGAGGTGCTGCGCCCAGGCGCGCGACAGCGACAGCTGCGCGGCCTTGGTCACCGAGTAGGCGACGTTCGACATCGACGGCCGCTTGCCCGACGACGACGAGACCAGCACCGCGCGGCCTCCGCGGGGCGCGTCGGCCAGCGCGTCGGCGGCCGCCAGCATCAGCGCGTTGGGCGCCAGCACGTTGAGCCGCCACTGCTCGTCCCAGTCCTCGGCGGTCAGCTGCTCGAGCGGCGTCAGCCGGCTCGTCCCGGCGGCGATCACCACCGCGTCGAGCCGGCCGTGGGCGAACAGGGCGGCCGCGACGATCGCGACGGCGGCGCGGCGGAGCGGATCGGATGACTCGTCGGCATGTCCGATCGACGAGGACGGGTCGGCGGGACCGGACGCGACGGCGGCCTCTGCCCCGGCGGCCACGTCGACCGCGACCGTCGCGTGCGGGCCGCCCGGCAGCACCGACGCGACGGCCTCGAGCCGCTCGGCGGTCCGTGCGACCAGGGTCAGCCGCGCCCCCTCGGCGGCGAGCCGCTCCGCGGTCGCCCGTCCGATCCCGCTGGTCGCGCCCGTGACGACGACCGACTCCCCCGTGAGCTCCAGGTCCATGGAGGGATCTTGGCAAGCGGGCGGACGAATCCCAACCGTCAACTGTCAACACCTAGAATGCGGGCATGGCTGACTCCGCGTCCCCGAACGACACCGCGCCGCCCGAGAGCTGGTTCCGGGACTCCCCCGACTCGTCGTCGCTGACCGCGCCGCGCGTGCTGGTCCCGGTCTTCCTCGACCCCGAGGAGCTGGCCCCGGCGATCGAGTTCTACGAGACGCTGCAGGGCGTGAAGGCGGACATGCGCCTGCCGCTGCCCGACATCGGGCTCGACGTCGCGGTCGTCGGCGGGTTCTCGCTGATCTCAGGAACGGAGGAAGCGCGGAAGCCGGCCTCGGCCCTGCGCGCGATCGTCACGGTCGCGGACGCGGACGTCTCGCACCAGCGCCTGGTCGCCGCGGGCGTCGAGATCCTCCAGGCCCCGTTCCCGGCCGACGTCGGCCGGCTGATGAACGCCCGCCACGCCGACGGCACGGTCGCCGAGTACATCGAGCACCGGCCGCGTCCGGGCGAAGCGGGTCGCCCGGCCTGACCAAACGCTCCTTGTCGAGTTCGCGTCGATTATCGGAACGAACTCGACAAGCCCGCCGGGTTGGCGCCCGGCGGCGGTGCGGCTACTTCTTGGTGTCGTCGCCCAGCTCGAGCACCGCGAGGAACGCTTCCTGCGGAACCTCGACGTTGCCGACCTGCTTCATCCGCTTCTTGCCGACCTTCTGCTTCTGCAGCAGCTTCTTCTTCCGCGAGATGTCGCCGCCGTAGAGCTTCGCCGTGACGTCCTTGCGGAAGGCCTTGACGGTCTCGCGGGCGAGGATCCGGCCGCCGATCGCCGCCTGGATCGGCACGTCGAACTGCTGACGCGGGATCTTCTCCTTGAGCTTCTCGGTGAACTTCTTGCCCATCTCCTGCGCCTTCGTGCGGTGCACGAGGAGCGAGAGCGCGTCGACCGGCTCGCCCGAGAGCAGGATGTCGAGCTTGACCAGGTCGCTCTCGCGCAGGCCGATCGGCTCGTAGTCCAGCGAGGCGTAGCCGCGGGTCCGCGACTTCAGCTGATCGAAGAAGTCCAGGACGATCTCGCCCAGCGGCACGTGGTACGTCAGCTGGACGCGGTCGGCCGAGATGTACTGCATCCCCTGGTGCTCGCCGCGCTTCTCCTGGCAGAGCTCCATGATCGTCCCGACGTACTCCGTCGGGGTCAGGATGTTGATCGTCACGAACGGCTCGCGGATCTGCTTGATGAAGGTCGGATCCGGATACGCCGAGGGCGAGTGGATCTCCTTGATCGTGCCGTCCTGCAGCTCCAGCTCGAAGCCCACCGACGGCATCGTCGCGATCAGGTCCAGGCCGTACTCGCGCTCCAGCCGCTCACGGACGATGTCCATGTGGAGCAGTCCGAGGAAGCCGATCCGGAAGCCGAAGCCGAGCGCGTCGGACGTCTCGGGCTCCCACGCCAGCGCCGCGTCGTTGAGCGACAGCTTCTCGAGCGCGTCGCGCATGTCCGGGTACTGCGCGTTGTCCGTCGGGAACAGACCGCAGAAGACCATCGGCTTGATCTCGCGGTAGCCGGGCAGTGCGGTCTCGGCGGGGACGAGCTTCTCGCCCGCGCCGCGGACGCTCGGGCGGTGCGTGATCGTGTCGCCGACGCGCAGCAGCATCACGTCCTTGATCCCGGTGATCACGTAGCCGACCTCGCCCGGACCGAGCTCGGTGACCGGCACCATCTGCGGCGAGAAGATGCCGAGCTCGTCGACGTCCGCCTCGGTCTCGGCGGCCATCGCGGCGATCTTGTCGCCCTTCTTGAAGACCCCGTCGACGACCCGGATGTACGCGACGACGCCGCGGTACTGGTCGAACTCGGAGTCGAAGATCAGCGCGCGGGCCGGGGCGTCGCGATCGCCGCCGGGCGGCGGAACGATCTTGACCAGCTGGTTGAGGACCGCGTCGACGCCCTCGCCGGTCTTGCCGGAGATCCGCAGGATCGAGTCGGCGTCCTCGCCCAGCAGCTCGGCGACCTCGCCCCCGACCCGCTCGGGCTCGGCGCCCGGCAGGTCGATCTTGTTCAGGCAGGGGATGATCTCCAGCCCCGCGTCGACGGCCAGGTAGGTGTTGGCGAGCGTCTGGGCCTCGACGCCCTGCGACGCGTCGACGACCAGCAGCGCGCCCTCGCAGGCCTGCAGCGAGCGCGAGACCTCGTAGGTGAAGTCGACGTGCCCGGGGGTGTCGATCAGGTGGAACATGTACGTCTCGCCGTCGTCGGCGTCGAAGTACACGCGCACCGCCTGCGACTTGATCGTGATCCCGCGCTCGCGCTCGAGCTCCATCGAGTCGAGCAGCTGCTCCTGCATGTCGCGATCGGCGACGGTGTCGGTCAGCTCGAGGATGCGATCCGCCAGCGTCGACTTGCCGTGGTCGATGTGGGCGATGATCGAGAAGTTGCGAATGCGGTCCTGGGCGGTCATGCGGAACGACCAAGGGTACGGGGACGGCCGACTCGACACCCCGCCGGGTCGAGCGGGACCGTCCCCGCCGACGCTCAGAAGCGCTCGTCCTCGCGCAGGCGTTCGAGATGCCCCTCGCCATACAGATCGTCGAAGATGCCGATCGACGCGCTTTCGCGCTCTCGAGCAGCAGCACCTTCCGGCCCTTCCGTCGTCCCCTCCTCGCCGGCCTCCGCCCCCTCCGCCAGCCGCTTGAGGGCCGCCAGCCGGACGTCCCAGGCCGTGGCCAGCTCGTCCATCCAGCGTGCGGTGTCGCTCAGCCGCTGGGGTTGGACGCGGTAGCGGACCTCGCGGCCCTGCCGTTGCTTGGCGACCAGCCCGGCGCGGTCGAGCACCCCGAGGTGCTTGACGACCGCGACCCGGCTGACCGGCAGGCCGTCGGCGAGCGTCGTCGCCGTGCCGTCGCCGTGGTCGGCCAGTCGTTGCAGGACCGAGCGCCGGGTCGGGTCGGCGAGCGCCGCGAAGACGTCCCCCGCGGGCGGTTCGGTCAGGACGGCGGTGCTCACGCGGCGACGCGGTCGGCGTAGTCGACGAGCTCGCCCAGCTCGGCGCGCCAGCCACGGGTGTTGCCGGCGAGCGCGTCGGCCCGCTCCTCGGCGGTGCAATCCAGCGCGTCGAAGCCGCTCTCGACGACCCGGACCCGCGTCCCGGCGTCGAGCGGCTCGAGGGTGAACTCGACCAGGGTGCTGTTCGTGTCGTTCGGGGCCTGCCCGCGCGACGAGGTCAGCGAGACCCAGCGGTAGGCGAACCGCCGCGGCGGCTCGACCGCGACCACGGTGCCGAGCGAGTCGCCGTGCTGCTTCCAGCGGAACTCGATCGCGCCCCCGGGCCGCAGGTCGATATCCGCCCCCGCGTCGCCGAACCAGGTGCCGACGTGCTCGGGCTCGGTGATCAGTGCCCAGACCCGCTCGACGGGGGCGTTGATGGTGATCTCGCGGGCGATCCGATCGGTGCTCATGGCTGCGCTCTCCTCCGGGGTCACCCCCGCCGTTGGTGTAACCGCAGGATTACAGATCAACGGGCGAGAAGCAACCCTGTGGTTACAGGTCGTGAGGATCGATCGCCCGCGGGTCGCCCTACCCACGCACGAACATCCTCACGCCCGCCCCACGTCCGTCCGGAGCCCGTGAGTCGCTGGTCGCCGGCTCCCCCGGGCCGTAGGCTCGCCGCATGGCCCTCCACCGCTCCGCTCCCTCGACCGGCGCTGCCGCCAAGCCGCTGGCGGTCAACCCGCGCTTCGCCCGCTCGGGCACCACCGTTCCCCGCCACGCGCTGCCTGACGGCGAGATGCACCCGGTCGCCGCCCAGCGGATCGTCCAGGACGAGCTGCTGCTGGACGGCAACGCGCGACTCAACCTGGCGACGTTCGTGACGACGTGGATGGAGCCGGAGGCCGCCGAGCTGATGGCGTCCTGCTTCGACAAGAACATGATCGACAAGGACGAGTACCCGCAGACCGCCGAGATCGAGTCGCGCTGCGTGGCGATGCTCGCGCGACTCTGGAACGCGCCGGGCAGCGAGACCGCCACCGAAGCGGACGACACCGCCGTCGGCTGCTCGACCACCGGATCGAGCGAAGCCGCGATGCTCGCCGGGCTGGCGCTCAAGCGCCGCTGGGAGGCGCGCCGCCGCGCCGCGGGCGAGCCGACCGACCGGCCGAACATCGTGATGGGCGCCAACGTCCAGGTCTGCTGGGACAAGTTCGCCCGCTACTGGGACGTCGAGCCGCGGCTGGTGCCGATGGAGGGCGAGCGGTTCCACCTGGACGGCCCGACCGCGGCCGCGCAGTGCGACGAGCGGACGATCGGCGTGGTCGGGATCCTCGGGTCGACCTTCGACGGCTCGTACGAGCCGATCGCCGAGATCTCGGCGGCACTCGACGGCCTGCAGGAGCGGACCGGGATCGACGTCCCGCTGCACGTCGACGCGGCCTCGGGCGGGTTCGTCGCGCCGTTCCTCGACCCCGAGCTGGTCTGGGACTTCCGGCTCCCCCGCGTCGCCTCGATCAACGCGTCGGGGCACAAATACGGGCTGGTCTACCCCGGCGTCGGCTGGGCGCTCTGGCGCGACAAGGACGCGCTGCCCGAGGACCTGGTCTTCCGCGTCAGCTACCTCGGGGGCGACATGCCGACCTTCGCGCTGAACTTCTCGCGTCCCGGGGCCCAGGTCGTCGCGCAGTACTTCAACTTCCTGCGGCTCGGGCACGAGGGCTACCGCCGCGTCCACCAGGGCTCGCGCGACACGGCGATCCGGCTGGCCGCGTCGTTGGAGGACACGGGGGCCTTCCGCGCGCTGACCCACGGCGACGAGCTGCCGGTCTTCGCGGTCACGCTGGCCGACGACGTCGACGCGTTCTCGGTCTACGACCTCTCGGCGACGCTGCGCGAGCGCGGCTGGCTGGTCCCCGCCTACCCGTTCGTCGAGGCCCGCGAGGACCTGCACGTGCTGCGGATCGTCGTCCGCAACGGGTTCAGCGACGACCTGGCCGACCTGCTGCTGGCCGACGTCGACCGCGCGATCGCCCGACTCGGCCGGCAGCGCGAGCCGCTGCGCGGCGCCGAGCACGCCGACTTCTCGCACGGTGCGCACCGCCGCAAGGGGACGGTCCGGAGCTGAGGTCCGGACGGTGCGGAGCTGAGGTCTGAAGGCCGGAACGACGACCGCGGACGGCGCCGACGACCCGCAGGTCACCGGCGCCGTCCGCGGCGCACTTCGGGGTGGCCGGCGGCGCTCCGAACGAGCACCGCCGGTCACGGAGACCCGATCAGCCCGTCACGCCACCCGCGCGGACCGGGGCCGAGCGGACGCGGACGGACGCGCGAGCGCTGGCCGTCACGACGCTGTCGCCCTTGATCGTGACCCGGTTGGTCTGGGTGCCCTTCGCCCCGCGGAGCACGCGGGCGTTGACCCGGTAGCGCTTCGTCTGGCCGGGCTTGAGCGCCGGGACGGTCCAGCAGTGCTGGCCACCCTTGCGCGTCACCTTGGTGCCGCTGACCGAGCTCAGCACCAGGCCGCTCGGCATCCGGTCGCAGACCTGCGCCCGGCCCGAGGTCACCTTGGTGCGGTTGGCGACCGTCACCGTGAACGAGACCCGGCGGCCGGCGCGCACCGACTTGACCGAGGCGGCCTTGCCGATCCGCACCGGGACCTTGACGGTCACGCGCGAATTCGCAACGACCTCGTTGGGCGGCGACGTGTTCGGCGTGGTCGTCGAGACCTGCGCGCCGTTGACCACGGCGCCGGACTCGGTCGGGATCGCGACCACGGTGACCGTCACCTTGCCGCCCGGCGGGATCGCCCCGACGTTGCAGATCAGCGGGAACGCCGCCGAGCAGGCCCCCTGCGAGCTGCTCGCCGAGACGAACGTCATGCCGGACTGCGGGGTGTCGCTGATCACGACGTCCTGCGCCGCGCCCGCGCCGCTGTTGGTCGCGGTCAGGGTGTACGTGATCGGCGAGCCGGCCCGCACGTTCTTGTGGCTCGCCGTCTTGGTGATCGAGACGTTGGCGAACTGCTGCGGGGACTGCGGCACCGGCGGCGCGACCACCAGCGACAGCTCGCCGGGCGTGCCCGCCGGGCTGACGACCGGTCCGCCGTAGTCCTGGCCGTCGAGGGTCACCTCGTAGCCGTAGCACCCGGCCAGCAGCAGCGGCGGGGTGATCGGGGTCAGGTAGGTGCCGTCACCCGTCACCGGGATCGTGCCCTGCTGAACCACCACGGCGTTGGTCCAGTTGAGGCCGAGGCAGCTGTCGCCCACGCCCGGGACGACCGGACCGTAGAGCTTCCACTGCAGCTCGCCCGCGCCGCCGCCGGTGCCCGTGACCACGATCGAGTCCAGCAGCGAGCCGCCGGTCGGGATCGCGGGCTGCGAGACGGTCGTCTCGACGGTCGGACGACCGACGTAGAACATCTCGTTCGGCTCGCCCGCCGCGTGGAGCGACGGACCGCCGGCCGAGCTGCCGTCCAGCCGCTGGACGTAGCTGTAGCAGCCGGTCTCGGTCGGGGTCGACGGATCCGTGACGTACGAACCGTCGCCGTCGACCGCGATCGTGCCGTCGTCGAACGTCGGCGCGCCGCTCCAGTCGAGGTTCTGGCAGGTGCCGTCCTCGGCCGCACGGATCGGACCGACGATCTCCCACTCCAGCGTGCCCGCGCCGCCACCGGTGCCGGTCAGCTCGACCCGGTCGGTGATCTCGGCGCCCGGAGCGATCCGGATCGACGAGGCCGCGGTGACGATCGTCGCCGGACGCACCAGCACGACCTCGTTGGCCTCGCCGGCGGGGTGGCTGACCGGGCCCGAGAACTGCGGGCTCGCGGCCGAGACGACGTAGCTGTAGCAGCCGGCGCCGGACGGATCGGACGTCGGCGTCGTGTAGTCGCCGTTGCCCTGGAACGCGATCGTGCCGCTGTCCACGACCTCCGCGCCGGTCCAGTCGACCGCGTCGCAGGTGCCGTCGGTGCCGATCGGCTTGGGACCGACCAGCTGCCAGTCGATGGTGCCGCTGGCGCCACCGGTGTTGCGCAGCACGATCGTGTCGCTGAACGCGTCACCGGGGGTGACCGCGTCCTCCGTCACCTGGGTGCTGAGCGTCGGGGTGACCGGCGCCGTCGGCGCGGTGATCCCGACCTTGGGCGGCTCAGCCGGCAGCAGCGAGCTGCCGTTGAACGACGCGACGCTGGCCGCGCTGTTCCAGGCCACGATGTTCACGTAGCCGACCGGGACGCGCAGGCGGAAGCCGACCTGGAAGGTCGCCGCGGGCGCGTAGCTGCCCGTCGCCGCGTAGCGCAGGGCCTTGACGTCCGCCGGATCGGCGGGCAGCGTCGAGGACCAGTCGTCGACGCAGTCCGGGTTGGCCGCGTTCGGGTAGACCTCCGGGCGGCACGGGTTGGTCGACTGCGAGTACTGGACCGTCACGCCGGCGGGCAGCGTGCCGTTGAGCTGCACGAACTCGGTGGCGAACTCGCTGCCGCGCGGGGTGCCGGACTGGCTCTGCGTGGTGCCCGTGTCGCCGATGTACGGCAGCACGTCGTAGATCACCGGGTCGGTGAGGGTCTCACCGCCGAGGTTGCTCCACTTGAGCACGTAGTCGCCGGTGCCACCCTCGGCGGCGTTGCCGACGCCCGGGGAGAACTTCGGCGACGCGTCCTGGTCGCCCTGGACCGTCTTGACCAGGCCGAAGGCCGGGCCGCCGGACGGCGGAACGACCAGATCGGCGTTCCACGAGCAGTTGTTCTCGGCGGTCACGCCGTCGCCGTCGAGGTCGAGCGGATCCTCCGACTCGAACGTCGAGGCGGTCGACGTGGTGCCCGGACCGCAGGCCGGGCTGGTGCTGCGACCGACGCCCTTGATGAAGGCGTTGACCGTGTTGTTGTAGGTGGTCGCGCCGTTGGGCACCGTGAGCAGGACGAAGTCCGACGAGGTCGGCAGGCTCAGGGTGTTGAAGCCGGAACCGAAGGCCGACGCCGGGAACGTGATCCGGATCAGGTCGCGGCCGGTGCTCCGGTAGTTCTCGAGGTGCTCGACCGTGCCGGTGACCGTGGTCGACGTGCCGCCCGGCGTGTTGGTCAGGTTGTAGTCGACGCTGGTGCTCGGGTTGCTCCACTTCAGGCCGAAGGGCAGCAGGTCCGCGATCACCACGTCACCGCTGAGGCTCGCCGGCGAGGCGACCGTCGCGGTCAGGTTGAGCCGGGTCGTGCCGCCCGGACCGCCGCGCAGGCCGCCGAACGCCTTGTGGACGCCGAGCTGGGGCTCGGAGTCCTCGATCAGGATCCGGTCGTCGTCCGCCGCGGTGAACGGGGCGTCGGTGCCGGCGGTCGGGTAGGCCGTGACCGAGGCGATGTTGTGCAGGACGTCGCCGCCCTGGCGCGCGTCGTCGGCGTAGCCCCAGATCCGCAGGTCCATGCCCGCGTCGCGGAGATCGTCGGTCGGCGGCAGGCGGATCGCCGAGACCTGCTCGACGTTGGCCGCCGGGACCGTGAAGTAGCGACCGGTACCGGTGCCGCTGCCGACCAGCTCCAGCGGAACCTCGGTCGTGCCGCCGCCGGTGGTCAGGATCGCGGTCGGGCGCCAGCCGGCGACGATCGCCGCGTTCAGGCTGGCCGCGTCGACGCGGACGACCGTCGGGTGGAAGGTCGGGGTGGTGCAGTGCTGGTCGACCGTCGGGGCGTCGCCCGGGGCGGTCGGGCCGGTGACCGCGCTCGAGCTGAAGACGCCGCTCGGGCTCTCGATCGCCTGGCACGGCATCGGGTCGATCAGGTCGGTCGTGAAGGCGCCCGAGGCCGGGTACCGCACGTTGACCGTCCAGCGGCCCTCGGCCGAGGCCGGGTTGGTCGTGCTCGGCTGCGTGCTGTTGCCGGGGATCCAGTCGCCGGGGTAGGTGCCGACGTAGCCGGCGCCCGCGACCTCGAGCGGGGCGGTGGCGCCCTTGCCGATGATGCCGGGGCCGACGGTCGGCGGCAGGTCGATCACGCGGACGGGACGCGGAGCGGACGTGCTCTCCTCGACCGTCTCGCCGATCGGCAGGCCGGCGAAGGTGACCTCGTTGGTCAGCTGCGTGTTGTCGGCGACCGACGGGTCGATCGACGCGACCACCTGGTAGTTCTGGGATCCACCGGCACCGGCGGCGCAGCCGCTCGGCAGGCTCGACGTGCCCGGGTAGTCCCAGGTGATCGTCTGACCCGCGACCGAGGTCGGGGCCGGCGTCGCCGAGACGAAGCTCAGGCCGGCGGGCAGCTGGTCGACCAGCGAGCCGTTGGTCAGGTGCAGGTTGCCGGTCGAGCCGCTCGGGTTGCAGCGGGCGGTGATGTTGTAGACCACGTTGCGACCGCGGACGATGAAGTCGCTGCCGTCGTCGGTGACCTTCGAGACGGAGATCTTCGCCTCGGCCTCGGCCAGGCCGAGCGCCGGGGCGGGCGCCGCGACCTGCGGCAGGTCGTCGGTCTCGAACGTCGCGTCGAGCGACCAGGTGGTCTGGTCGGGCGTGACGTTGTTCGGCGGGGTGATCGCCAGCTGGATCGTCTGCGAGTCGCCCGGGTTGACCTTGGTCGGGTCGAGCCGGATGACCAGCTCGCCGCCGACGATCTCGGTCTCGAGGATCAGCCCGGAGATCGAGGAGCTGGTCTGGAAGAGCCAGGTATCCATGTCCGGCGTGGCCGGATCGATCGGCGCGGTCAGCGCGAACGGCACCCGGATCACCGGGTCGTCACCGCAGGACTGGGCGGCGACCGCCGAGCACTCGAAGTTGATCGTGTAGCGCGACGCCGTGCCGGTCGGATGCGCCTTCGGCAGCGGCGGAGCGTCGTTGGACTGGATCGTGATCAGGCCCGTGGCGGCGAGCGCCGAGGGGGCTGCGACGCCTCCGAGCACCCCGAGGGTGCCGAGCAGCAGGGCCAACAGAAGCCGCAACCGACGTACGCCGGCCGACGGCTGCCTCCGCGCTCGCGGAAGGGTCCAGGGTGGTGATGTCATCGTTGTTGAGCTCCTGCTGGGGGTCAGCGCGTCACTGAGCGCTCGGACTGCGAGGAACCGGACGGATACGGCCGGTCGCGACGGGATCTCGTGCGGAGATCCGTCGAGCGACGTACGGCCGCGCTCACCTCGAGCGCCTTTCGGCACCGGTGCCTCGTGGGGATGTCGGGCCAGGCCCGCGGTACCCCCCCCCTCCGTCTTTTCGCGGACCCCGGCGGTACCCACCCCATCCCCGGTGAGACCGGGGATTCGCGGCCGGCGTCGGTCCGTGCTCCCGCAGGAGCGGGGCCGGAGCTACCGCTTGCGGCGGCGGCCGGACGGGCGCTCGGCCCGGCGGCGCTGACGTTCGGCGATCCGCTCGAGCGCGGCCTCGCGCTCGGCGATCATCCGCAGCGCGTCTTCGCTCGCCACGGGGTCCGGCGCGGGCAGGCCCGGTGCGTACTGCCCGGTCGCGGGGTCGAGCCAGGAGACGTCGTCGGGACCGGGACGCTGTCCGATCGTCGGCCACTCCTCGGCCCCGTCGTAGGGCAGCGGCGCGTCGTCGGGCGCGGACGGTGCGGCGTCGTGCGGTGGTGCGATGTCCTGCGGCGGGGCGATGTCCTGCGGCAGCGGCGCGACGTCGGTCGGGAACGGCGCCGCGTCGTGCGGGGGCGCGACGTCGACCCCGGCATCGCCGTCGAGGCGCCGACCATCAGGCTCGACCTCAGATCGAGGCCCAGCGGTCCGCCGGTCGCGGCCCCGTCCCCGCGGTCCGACGCCCGGCGTGGCCCCGTCGGGCGACGGCGTGACCGCCACCGGGACCCCCGCGGGAACGAGCCGGGTCAGCCCCGCGGCCAGCAGCCGCGAGACCCAGGTCAGCAGCGCCAGCGGGCGACCGATCAATGCCAGCGTCGCGAGGCCGAGGCGCAGCCCGCGGGCCACGGCGGGTCGCGCGGCCGTCCGCTGCGCGCTCCGGGCGCCGGGAACCCGACCCGCGATCCCCCGCAACCGCGCGCCCAACCGGACGAACCGGCCGCCCGCCTGCTCGAGCTCGCGCAGGCCCAGGTCGAGCGCCAACCCGACGTAGACGATCCCGCCGGCGACGATCGAGAGCCCCAGGTAGAAGATCGTCACGATCGTCGCGGCGGTGCCCGGCCCGATCGCGTCGGTGCCCAACCGACCGAGCAGCACCACGCCGCTGGCGACCAGCACCGCGAAGACCGAGGCGACGACGACCTGCAGCAGCGAGCGGACGACCGGCATCAGGCCGAGCGGTCCCCCGGTCTCGCGTCGCAGCAGCCAGATCTGCGCGCCGACCAGCGCCGAGTTGCCGAACAGCGTGCCGATGATGATTCCGGCGATCCCGAACGGCCCGTAGAGGGCGATCGAGACGATCGCGCTGACGACCAGGCTGGCCAGCGCCAGGCCGGTGTTGGCCCACGGTCGCTGGAGCGCGAAGAAGGTTCGGCTGAGCAGCAGGCTGACCCCGTTGAGCGCCAGGCAGAGCCCGAGCCAGACCAGGGCCTCGGCGGCGGCGTCGGTGTCGGTGTCCGACCACTCGCCGTACTGGAACAGCACCTGGATGATGTCGTGCGCGATCCACGGGCTGGCGAACAGCAGCCCGACCGGCACCAGCATCACCAGGATCTGGGCCATCCCGCTGCTGACCAGGCCGCGCAGCGCGGGGCGGTCGCCGCGCGCCACGGCGCGGCTGAGCACCGGGAACAGCACCGTCACGATCGCCACGCTGAAGACGCCCTGGGGCAGCATGTACAGCCGGAACGCGACCTCGATCGCCCGCGGCCCCTCCGGCGAGACCTCGGCGCCGAGCTTGGCGTTGATCGCCGCGCTG
>JBAZOW010000013.1:0-25417 GCA_041648495.1 Patulibacter sp. | reverse complement strand
ACGGGACGCCCCCGGGTCGCTGCCCGTGACCGATGCCCCGCCGTGGCGCGGGCCCGGCGGGTCGACCGATCGTCCGCGGCGGCGTGCCGCGGGCGGGCGGTGCTAGGCGCCGCGGCGCCGGACGTCGGCGACGAGCGCCGCGATCCGCTCGACCACCTGGTCGAAGGCGACGCCGGTGGTGTCGACCTCGACCGCGTCGTCGGCCTGGCGCAGCGGCGACGCCTCGCGGGTGCGGTCGCGCTCGTCGCGCTCGCGCAGGTCGGCCAGCTCCTCGGCGACCGTGCGGCCGGTCTGTGCCGCGCGGCGGCCGGCGCGCTCCTCGTCCGACGCGGTCAGGAAGACCTTCAGCTCGGCGTCGGGCCGGACGACGGTGCCGATGTCCCGGCCCTCGGCGACCCAGTCTCCGCGCTGGGTCAGCAGGCGCTGCCGCTCGACCAGCGCCTCGCGCACGACGACGTCGGTGGCGACGAGCGAGGCGCGCTGCGAGACCTCGGGCGTGCGGATCGCCTCGGTGGCGTCCATGTGGTCGAGGAAGACCCGGCCGTCGGTGAACTCGATCTTCAGGTCCGCGACGTCGCGCTTGAGCTCGGCCGACTCGTCCTCGATCGCGGCGAGCGCCACGCAGCGGTACATCGCCCCGGTGTCGAGGTAGGTGAACCCCAGGTGGGACGCCACCGCACGGGCGACGGTGGACTTGCCGGCGCCCACGGGGCCGTCGATCGCAACGAGCATCGCGTCGAGGATAGCCCGCTCAGGCCCGCTGGAGCCGGGCGACATGGTCGCCGAATCCGGGGTACGAGACGTCCGCCGCCTCCATCCCGACGACCCGCACGCCCTCGCGCGACGCCAGGCCCGCGACCGCGCCGAGCATCGCCAGCCGGTGGTCGCCGTGGGCCTCGATCGTGCCGCCGCGCAGCTCGCCGGTGCCCTGGACGACGAAGCCGTCGTCGGTCGCTTCGATCTGCGCGCCCAGACCCCGAAGACCGTCGACCACGGTGGCGATCCGGTCGGACTCCTTGTGCTTGAGCTCCTCGGCACCACGGACGATCGTCTCGCCCTCGGCGAAGCAGCCGAGCAGCGCGACCAGCGGCAGCTCGTCGATCGCCAGCGGGACCTCGTCGCCCTCGACCACGGTGCCGCGCAGCGGTCCGGCCGTGACCTGCAGGTCGGCCGTCGGCTCGCCGGCGGGGATCGCGCCGTCGGCGCGCTGCTCGACCTCGCCGACCACGTTCGCACCCATCCGCCGCAGGATCGTGAGGATTCCGGTGCGCGTCCAGTTGACGTTGACGTTCTCGATCGTGACGTTCGAACCGGGCACCAGTACCGCGGCGACGATCGGGAAGGCGGCCGACGAGATGTCGGCGGGTACGGCGATGTCGTCGACGGTCAGCGCCTCGACCGGCTCGATCGTGATCTCGTTGCCGGTCCGGCGCAGCGGGACGCCCAGGTGCGTGAGCATCCGCTCGGTGTGGTCGCGGCTGGCGACGGGCTCGACCACGGTGGTCTCGCCCTCGGCCAGCAGTCCGGCGAGCAGCACGCAGCTCTTGACCTGGGCCGACGCGACGGGCAGCTCGTAACGGACGCCGTGGAGCTGGGTGCCGCGGACCGTGAACGGCGGCAGCCGTCCGTCGGTGGCCTCGATCTGCGCCCCCATCCGGCCCAGCGGCTCGGCGATCCGGTCGACCGGCCGCTTGCGGATCGAGGCGTCGCCGTCGAAGCGGAACTCCCGGCCCTCCTGCCCGGCGAGCCAGCCGGGCAGCAGGCGCATCAGGGTGCCCGCGTTGCCGACGTCGATCGTGGTGCCGCGGGCGTCGGGACCCCGGAGGCCGACGCCGCGGACGGTCACCGTCGTGCCGTCGCGCTGGACGTCGGCGCCGAGCGTGCGCACGGCCTCCAGCGTCGAGAGCGTGTCCTCGGCGGTCAGGTACCCGGTGATGGTGACCGGCTCGGTCGCCATCGCCGCGACCATCGCGGCCCGGTGACTGATCGACTTGTCCGCCGGCGGGGTCAGGCGACCCTGCAGCGGACCGGAGGGCTCGAACGTCGCGTCCATTGGTTCCTAGTCTCCCGGATCCGTCGCTAGGCAGCCGTCGCGACCGGGGCGGCCGCGACCGGCGCCGGAACGCGTCCCGCCAGCGCCGCGGCCGCCTCGACCTGTCGCAGGTAGTCGCCGAATCCGGACGCGTGCAGCTGCTGCGGCCCGTCGCAGAGCGCGGTCTCGGGGGTCGGGGTGGTCTCGACGATGATCCCGTCCGCCCCCGCCGCCGCGGCGGCCATCGACAGCGGCAGCACCAGCTCGCGACGCCCGGCGGCGTGCGACGGGTCGACCACCACCGGCAGGTGCGTGCGCTCCTTGAGCACCGGGATCGCCGCGATGTCGAGCGTGAACCGGGTCGCGTTCTCGAAGGTGCGGATCCCCCGCTCGCAGAGGATCACGTTGGGGTTGCCCTCGGCGAGCACGTACTCGGCGGCCATCAGCAGCTCGTCGAGCGTCGCCGCCAGGCCGCGCTTGATCAGCGTCGCGACGCCGCTGCGGCCGATCTCGGCCAGCAGCGGGTAGTTCTGCATGTTGCGCGCGCCGACCTGGATGACGTCGGCGACCTCGCAGACCGCCTCGACGTCCCGGACGTCGAGCAGCTCGGTGACGATCGGCAGGCCGGTCCGCTCCTTGGCCTCCTGGAGGATCTCCAGCCCCTCCTGCCCGAGCCCCTGGAAGCTGTACGGGGAGCTGCGCGGCTTGTAGGCCCCGCCCCGGAAGAACTGCACGCCCGCCTCGAGCATCACGTCCGCGGCCTCCAGCGTCTGCTCGCGCGATTCGACGGTGCACGGGCCGGCGATCGTCGCGAACGCGCCGCCGCCGATCCGCCGTCCGGCGATCTCGAGGGTCGACTCGCGGTCGTGGGCGAGCTGGCGCGAGGCCAGCTTGTACGGGGTGGTCAGCGGCACGACGCGGTCGACGCCGGGCTCCCGGGTGAGGTCGCCGAGCCGGTCGAGCTCGGGGCGCTCGCCGATCACGCCGATCAGGGTGAAGAGGTCGCCAGTACTGACGTGCGGCCGGGCGCCGGCCAGTCCGACGCGGGAGACGATCTCGTGGATCTGGTCCTCGGTCGCCTCGGGCTGCATCACGATCATCATGCGGGTGTGGTCCTTGAAGAAGTGGGTGGTGGGGTCTGCGGGGGTTCCGCGCGGACCGGTCCGGGGTGGCGGGGTCTGCGGGAACTCGGCGTGGCGCGGCGAATGCCGACCGGTCGTCGTACGTCATCCCTGGGGTGGTGAATGACGACCGGTCGTCATTCACCCGCCCGGCGCGAGGCGCACGGCAGGGCACCGTCCCGACGGCGAGGTGGGCGCTTCCGGCAACCGATCGCACCGTCCCCCGGGAAAGGGACGACGTTCGTCCCCGGACCCGCAGAGCGGTTACGGAACGACGACCGGGTGCCTAGCGAAATCGCCAGGTGTGCCGCGGAAACGCATAGAAGCGCGCTGCATCACGGCACGGAGCGACGACCGGGGAGTACTCGGCTGCGAACGGCAGGGCTCGAGGGGCGGTCGTCGACATCGACCCGTCCAGCGTAGCGCACGGCGTGAAGCCGGCGGCGGTCTTCGGGCACGGAGCCACGACCATCCATCACGAGATCTCCACGAGGAGGAGGCCGCGAGATCCACCGGGAACGCCGACGGCGGCCGCATGAGAAAGAAGCCACCGTCGTCTCATGAACGTCTCATCTGGGGTACCTAGGATCCGTCGGGTCCTGAACTCCAGGGCCCTTCGTCCGATCCCTTCCCCGAGGAGCTCCCCCGTGTTCCGTCCCCGCACCATCACCGCCGCCGTCCTGGCCGCATCCTTCGTCGCCGGCGGCTCCGCGCTCGTCGCCGCTCCCGCCCTGGCCGACGACGACCTCAGCCACGCCCAGGCGACCAAGGCCCGCGCCGCCGCGCTCAAGCAGGTCTCGGGCCGCGTGATCCAGATCGACGGCGACGACGACGATCGCTCGCGCTACGAGGTCACCGTGCTGACCAAGGGCGGCAGCGCCCGCGAGGTCCACTTGGACTCCCGCTACCGCGTGCAGCGGACCACCCGCGGCGACCGCGACGGCCTGACCTACTCGACCGCGGGCCGCGCGTCGAGCGCCGCGCTCAAGCAGGTCAGCGGCGGCATCGTCGTGGACATCGAGGTCGACAGCGACGATCGCTCGCGCTACGAGGTCAAGCTGCTGACCCGCAGCGGCAGCGAGCGCGACGTCCACCTGGACCGCAGCTTCCGCGTCGTCTCGAGCGACGACGACGACTGATCCGGACCTGCCCCCGGACCGCCACGCGTTGCGGTCCGGTGGTGCGGCGCCACCGGACGCAGGCGATAGGTTCCGACGGTGAAGTCCGTCGTCCAGTCCTACGTCGATTCGATCCTCGAGGAGTGCGTCCCCAACACGGGCGGTGCGGTCGCCGACTACATCCCCGAGCTGGCGTCGGCCGACCCCGACCGCTTCGGGATCTGCATCGCCAGCACCGACGGCTACCTCTACGAATCGGGCGACGCGCGGGACCGGTTCACGATCCAGTCGATCTCGAAGCCGTTCACCTACGCGCTCGCGCTCGCCGACCGCGGGTTCGAGGAGGTCGACGCGCGGATCGCCGTCGAGCCGTCCGGCGACGCCTTCAACGAGATCAGCCTCGAGGCCGACAGCGGCCGTCCGCGCAACGCGATGATCAACGCCGGCGCGATCACCGCCGCGTCGCTGGTGACCGGTGACGACGCCGAGCACACGTTCGAGCGGATCCGCCACTGCTACTCCGCGTTCGCCGGCCGCGAGCTGGAGGTCGACGAGGACGTCTACCGCTCAGAGACCCAGACGGGCTTCCGCAACCGCGCGATCGGCTACATGCTGCGGACCGTCGGGATCCTCGAGGAGGACCCCGAGCCGATCGTCGACCGGTACTTCCGCCAGTGCGCGCTGCAGGTCGACACCCGGGACCTCGCGATGATGGCCGCGACGCTGGCCAACAACGGGGTGAACCCGCGGACCGGCGACCAGGTGCTCGCGCCCGCGATCGTCGAGCGGGTGCTGTCGGTGATGACCACCTGCGGGATGTACGACGGCGCGGGCGACTGGGTCTCGGCCGTCGGGATGCCTGCCAAGAGCGGCGTCGCCGGGGGGATCCTGGCCGTGCTGCCGGGGCAGATCGGCATGGCGGTCTTCTCCCCCCGGCTCGATGACCACGGCAACAGCACGCGCGGCGTCGAGGCCTGCCGCCGCGTCTCGCGCGAGCTCGAGCTGCACTTCCTGCACGTCGCGCGCAGCGCCCGCTCGGCGATCCGGGCGGCCTGGGACCTGGTCGAACGGCCCTCGATGCGGCGACGCACCGAGGAGGAGGCCGCGGTACTCCGCGAGCACGGGCGCAAGGGACGGATCTACGCGCTGCACGGCGACCTGCGCTTCGCGGGGGTCGAGACGGTCGTCCGCGAGGTCGTCCAGGCCAGCGACGACCTCGAGCTGCTGGTGATCGACGTGCGCCGCGTCGACGATGTCGCGGGCGTCGCCGGACGGATGCTCGCCGAGCTGCGCGATCGGCTACGGGATTCCGGATGCGACGTCGCGATCGTCGACCCCGACCACCTGCTGCCGGTGCCCGCCCACCTCGACGAGCAGTCGCCGCGGTTCGGCGCGCTCGACCACGCCGTCGAGTGGTGCGAGGATGCGCTGATCGCGCGCCACGGGACGCCCGGCTGCGGTCTCGAGCAGGTCGGCTGGCAGGACCACTTCCTGCTCTCGCGACTCGACGACGAGCAGCGGTCCCGTCTGCGCGAGCGGATGACGTCGCGGTCGGCGACGTCGGGCACGGCACTGGCGCGGCGCGGCGACCCGCCGGTCGGCCTGCACCTCATCCTCTCCGGGCAGGTGACCCTCTGGGTGGAGGACCACGAGGGGACCGAGCACCGGTTGACGACGCTCTCGGCGGGGATGAGCTTCGGCGAGCTGGCGCTGGTCGCCGAGCAGCCGCATCCCGCCGACGTGACCGTCGAGGAGGACGTCGAGCTGCTGGTGCTCGAGCCGGACGCCTTCGCCGCGCTGGCGGACGACGACCCGGCGATCCGCCTCGGCCTCGTCGAGGCGATCGTCGCGTGGACCTACGACACCAACGGCCGGGCGGCCCGGGCGCTGCTCAGCCAGCGCGCCTCGGGGCCGTCCGGCTCCGGCGAGTAGCGGCTACGCCAGCGCGCGGCCGAGCGCCGCGAGCAGCCGGTCGTTGTCGGCCGGGGTGCCGTAGGTCACGCGGACCGCGCCGGGACGACCGAGCGCGCCGCCCGAGCGGATCACGATCCCGTCCTCGCGCAGGGACGCGATCACCTGCTGCTCGCGCTCCCCCGCGTCTCCTCCGTCCGGCACCGGCAGGTCGAACCAGCAGAAGTTGGCCTCGGACTCGGCCGGGACGATCCCGAGCTTGCCCAGCCCGGACGCGATCTGCGCGCGCGACTCCCGCGCCTGGGCGATCCGCGCGGCGATCTCGCCGGGGTGGCGCAGCGACTCGACCGCGGCGGCCTCGGCGGCGACGCTGACCACGAACGGCTGCCGGACCCGCTCGACGGCCGCGACCAGCTCGGGCGACGAGCAGAGCGCGTAGCCGACCCGCAGGCCGGCGAGGCCGTAGATCTTCGAGAACGTCCGCAGCAGCATGATCTGCGGGTGCTCCTCGAGCAGCGGGATCGAGTCCTCCGGGCGGTACTGCTCGGCGAACTCGACGTAGGCCTCGTCGAGCAGGACCACGACGTCCTCGGGCACCTTCGCCAGGAACGCCCGGATCGCGTCGAGCGAGACGCCGGTCGAGGTCGGGTTGTTCGGGTTGCAGACGATCACCAGGCGCGTCTGCTCGGTGATCGCGGCGGCGAGCGCGTCGAGGTCGTGCCGGTGGTCGACGTCGAGCGGGACGCGGACCGCGGTCGCCCCGGACGCGGCTTCGAGGTGCGGGTAGACCGAGAACGACGGCCAGGCGTAGACCAGCTCGGTGCCGGGCTCGAGCAGCGCCTCGCCGAGCGCCAGCAGGATCTCGCAGGAGCCGTTGCCGACCGCGATCAGCGACGGGTCGACGCCGGAGTGCTCGCCCAGCGCCTCGCGCAGCGGCTTGTACGACGGATCCGGGTAGCGGTTGGTCGCGACGAGCGCGCGGGCGGCGGCCTCGACGACCTGCGACAGGGGCGGATCGGGGCACTCGTTGGACGCCAGCAGCGCTACGCCGTCGGGCAGGCTGTAGCCGCCGGCCGTCGGGTAGTGCGGGATCTTCGCGGCGTTGGCGGTCAGCTTCAGCGGCACCGCATCATCGTCCCACTTCGGACTACTGGGCGCTCTCGAGGTCGACGCGCAGCGCCTTGGCGCGGCCCAGGTAGACGTGGCGGGCGCGGTGCGACTCGTCCGCCGACTGGTAGTGGGCCATCACCCGGATGATCTTGGGCAGCGCCCCCGGAACGTCGATCTCGACCGCGCACATCAGAGGCACCTGGTCGAACCCCATCTGGCGCGCCGCGGCGGCCGGGAACGCGGCCTTCAGGTCCGGCGTGGCGGTGAAGATGCAGCTGACGATGTCGTCGGGCGTCAGCGCGTTGCGATCGAGCAGCTCGCGCATCAGCTCGACGGTCCGTTCGCGGATCTCGCCCGCGTCGTCCTGCTCGACCGAGATCGCTCCGCGAAGGGCGTGCATCCGCATCGGCGCATGATCGCATCGGGCGCGACTCGACGCGCTCCGGACCTCGAGGCCGATCCGTAGGGGACCGGGAACGGTGCCCCGGGCCGCCAGCGATCGGTCGTTCAGTGCTCGTCGGGCCGAACGGCGGCCTCGCGCAGCGCCCGGATCTCGTTCGGGTCGAGCTCCCGGTACTCACCATCGCGCAGGTCGCCGATCTCGAGCGGACCGAGCTGGACGCGCCGCAGGCTGCGAACGGGATGCCCGATCGCGTCGAACATCCGGCGGACCTGGCGCTTGCGGCCCTCGCGCAGCGTCACCCGCAGCACGCCGGGCGAGGTCTGCTCGACACCGGCCGGCAGGGTGCGGCCGTCCTCGAGCTCGATCCCGGCGCGCAGCGCAGCCAGGTCGTCCTCCCCCACCGCGCCGCCCCAGACCCTGACGAGGTAGGTCTTGTGGACCTCGTAGCGCGGGTGCGTCAGCAGGTCCGCGAGCTCGCCGTCGTCGGTCAGCAGGATCAGCCCGGTGGTGTCGACGTCGAGCCGACCGACCGGGTAGAGCCGGCGGCCGTGCGCGGGGACCAGCTCGACCACCGTCGGCCGGTCGTGGGTGTCGGTGGCGGTCGAGATCACGCCCGCCGGCTTGCTCAGCGCGAAGACGACCTTGCCGTCGGCGCCCTTGACCGGATAGCCGTCGACGCGCACGTCGTTGGCGGCCGTGACGTCCCGCGCCGGATCGGTCGCGAGCGCGCCGTCGACGGTCACGCGACCGTCCCAGATGATCTGCTCGGATGCGCGACGCGAGGCGATGCCCGCGTGGGCGAGGAATTTCTGCAGGCGCATGGGCGGTCAAGCAGCATGGCACGCCCGGCGTCTGCTGTGGATCAGGACCCCGCCGCGGCGATGGGCGGGGCCGACCATCGCCCGCGGCAGAAACGGGTGCGGCCCGCGGCCGTCAGCCCACGGGCCGCACCGCTCAGCGCGTCGGAACGACCACCAACCCCACGATCCCGCCCGACTGGCGCAGCCGGTAGTCCCGGGCCGGTTCACCGGCGCGAGGCGCGACGAGCGTCGAGGCGAACCGCCCGTTGCGGTCCGGGCGCGCCGTGACCGCCGGCGACCGCGGCCCGCCGCAAACGGCCAGCGCCTGCACGGTCAACCGGCCGGTGGCCGCCACGCCGGAGACCCGCACGCGGTCCGCACCGATCCCGGTGATGCGTGGCGCGGTCAGGAACCTCGTCGCGCTCAGCGCCGCCGAGCGACGTCCGTCCGTGGTCTCCAACTGGTACCGCGCCGCGGACCGGGCCCGAGCGGCGCGGGGAGCGGCCACCGACGCGACGACGGTGGCGTCGCTGCGCACCTGCGTCTGCCCGACCACGCGGCCGTTGCGCAGCACCGCGATCCGCTCGCCGACTCGGGCCCGGGCGACGGTGCCGACCAGGCGGGCGCGAGGCCGCTTGCCGACGCTCGTCGCCTCGACACCGGCCAGCACCGGCGCGGACGTCGCGCAGGCGTCCGGGCTCACCGGCTCTCCCGGTGGGGTCAACGGCGTCAGCGGGCCCCGGGGAACCGGCAAGGCATCCGGTACGTGCGGCTCGGGGTCGGAAGGAGCCGACGGCACGTGCGGCGACGCTGCGACGCCGTGCAGCGCGATCGACGGAGACGTCTCGGCGTTGTCGTCCAGACGCAGCTCCGCGGTCGCCGGCCCGACCGCGACCGGCCGGAAGCGCAGCCGCACGGTGCAGTTGCCGCCGACCGCGACCGTGCTGTCCGAGCACCGGTCGTCGAGGATCGAGAACGCCGCGGCATCGTCGCCCGCGATAGCGGCCGACGTGACGAACAGCGGCACGTCGCCGGCGTTCTCGACCAGCAGCTCCTGCTCACGGCTCCCGTCGAGGGCGACGTCGCCGAACTCGCCACCCTGAACGGTGCGGCTCGTCGGCACCGTGAAGATCTCGCTGGTCGCGTGATTGGAGCCGCCGACCAACAGGGCGCGGCCGTCGGCCAGGGCCGTGAGCGTCGGGCGGGAGCGCAGCGTGCTGCTCGCGAACCCCTCGAGCACCGCCTCGGCCCTCGTCGGCAGGTACCCGACGTAGACCGGTGTCGCGGTGGTGTCGTCTCCCGCGAACACCGCGCGCTTGCCAGGGAGCGCCGCTCCGACGGTGTGCTCGGCTGCGTAGGACAAGGCCAATCGGCGGTCGTCGTCGATGAACCACCACCGGTCGCGTGCTCGCAGGATGGCCGATCGGGACTCGAACCCGAAGGCGTTCACGCCTCCGGCCAGCAATAGGCTTTCGTCGCTGAGTCGTACGACCGCTCCCTGGGCTCGTCCTGGCCCCAAGTGGTATTCGGTTCGCCACGACACCGACGGGAAGAAGTCGAACTGGTCGGAGGTGGTTGGGTACGGCTGAGCGCTGTCGTTGCTGCGTCCACCGTAGACCTCGACGTTGTCGTACGAGTAGTTCATGTGCGCGCGCGTCCGGGCGACCGACATGTCCCCGGCATCGGTCCACTCGTCCGACACCGGGTCGTAGAGCTCGGTCGACGCCAGCGCGGTGCCGTCCGCGAGCTCTCCTCCCGCAACCAAGACGCGCGGGATCGCGGCGTTGCCGACGAACAGCGCCGTGTGGAACGCCCGCGCCGTCGCCATCGGCGCCACCGTCGTCCACGTCTCGGTATCCGGGTCGTAGAGCTCGGCGCTCGCCGTCACGCCGCTATCCGTCTGACCGCCCGCCACCAGCACACGCCCCCCGTGCATCCGCGTGGCCGTCGCGTTGCGGCGGGCGACCGCCAGGCTGCCGCTGGGGCGCCAGGCACCGGTCTCGACGTCGTAGCGCTCGGTCGTCGCCAGCGTCCCGTCCGCGTCGTTGATCCCGCCGATCACCAGCACGTCGCCGTCGTCGAGCCGAGCCGCGGCGTGCTCGCGGTGGGCCGCGCTCATCGCCGCCGCTGGTTGCCAGCCCGAGGCGGCCTGGACCGCCGGCGGAGCGGCCATCGCCGCCGCGAGCGCTCCGAGAAGTCCTATACGCCACACATACCCGTGCATCAGACAAGTGTATGCGTTGTGGGTACGTCGTGTGGGGAACGTCGCGGTTTTCCAGTATCGCCGGTCGGCGGCGGATCGCATCTCGGGGTCGGCGGCGCGCGACGCCGACGGGCGGGACGGCGGCGCGCGTGTCCCTCGCCACGGACGCCGCCGACGCACCCTGCCATCATCCCCCTGTGGACCTTGATCTGTTGCGCAGCACCCTCGAGGACCTGGGCCAGCCGCGCTTCCGGTTCGACCAGGTCTGGAAGTGGACGTCCGAGGGAGCCAAGGGCTACCACGAGATGTCCAACCTGCCCGCCAAGCTGCGGGACGAGCTGACCGAGCGCGTACCGTTCTCGACCCTGACCGAGGTCCAGCGCGCCGAGGCCTCGGACGGCACCGTCAAGCTGCTGCTCAACACCCACGACGGACGACCGATCGAGACCGTGCTGATGCGATACAAGGACGGCCGGCGCTCGATCTGCGTGTCGTCGCAGTCCGGTTGCCCGCTGACCTGCACCTTCTGCGCGACCGGCGCGATGAAGTTCGGCCGCAACCTGACGGCCTGGGAGATCCTCGACCAGGCGCTGCACCTGCGCCGGATCGACGAGCTCGACCACTGCGTCTTCATGGGCATGGGCGAGCCGATGATGAACCTCGACAACGTGCTCGAGGTCTGCCGCCGGCTGCCGGCCGTCGGGATCACCCACCGTCGGATCGGGATCTCGACCGTCGGCTGGGTCCCCGGGATCGACAAGCTGACCGAGAGCGACGTGCCGGTCCGGCTGGCCTGGTCGCTGCACTCCGCCGACCCGGAGCTGCGCAGCGACATCATGCCGGTCAACGACCGCTACTCGCTGGCGGACGTCAAGGCCGCCTGCGACCGCTTCTACGAGAAGCGCCGCAAGATGATCTTCGTCGAGTACATCATGCTCGGCGGGGTCAACGACTCGGTGCAGCTGGCCCAGAAGCTGGCCGATCTGCTCGAGCCGTGGAAGTACAAGATCAACCTGATTCCGTACAACCCGACCGACTCGGTCTACGACGGCTCGGAGCGCGACCAGATGGAGGCGTTCCGCCAGGTCCTCGAGGACAACGGCTTCAACGCCACGATCCGCCTGATCCGCGGCCGGGACATCGACGCGGCGTGCGGTCAGCTGGCCGCCAAGGCCGCGGCCTGAGACACGCTGAACGGGTCGGGCTCCGTGCCGCCGCGGCAGCGGACGCGCGCCTCTTCGGTCCGTGAACCGCGCCGCCGAGCACGTCTGAACACACGGCGGCGTCCGGAATCGTGAGAATGGCGCCATGAGTACGCCACTGCTCACGGCCGGCGTCCGCATTCCCGCGGACCCCGACGCGCCGCTGCGGGTCGACTTCGACCTCCACGCACTGCGCACCGTCCTGGTCGATCGCGACGCCGTCGCCGCCCTGGACGCGCGGGTCTGGGACGCCCCGGGGGTCTACGTCCTGATCGGGTCGATCGCCTACGGGCAACGCACCGAAGTGCGGATCGGCCAGTCGACCAAGCTGCGGGGCCGCCTGACCCAGCACGTGCGAACCCCGCCGATCGCCTGGTGGCGCGGCCTCGCGGTGATCCGCGACACGACGGTCGGCTTCAACTCGGCGCAGATCCGCTACATCGAGGGTGCGCTCGCCGACGAGCTGCGGGCCCGGCCCGGCGTGACCCTGTTCGAGGGCCAGCGCGACGCCGACACCACGCTGCCGGCCTACGAGCGGGCGGCCCTCGACGCCTTCGTCCAGACGATCCTCGAGGCGCTGAAGCTCGTCGGGATCTCGCTCTCCTCGCCCGCGGACGACGGTCCCGCCGAGGAGGAGGTCGCCCGTCCCGGCGGCAAGTACACCCGGATCGGCGGATCGATCTCGGATCTGCTCGCGGCCGGGATCCTCTCGGCGGGCGACGAGCTCGAGGCGCGCCAGAAGAGCCGCGAGACCGGCGAGATTCGGGTCGCCCGGGCGGAGGTGCTCGCGTCGGGGCAGCTGCGCGTCGGCGGCGTGGCCTACGCGTCGCCGAGTACCGCGCTCGCCCGCGAGCTCGGGGTCACCGCGAACGGCTGGAAGGGCTGGAAGCTCGCCGGAACGTCGACCAGCCTGGCCGACCTGCGCGACCAGCTTCCCCAGCGCGGCAGCTCCGCGGGCTGAACACGAGCGGCGTCGCCGCGAGATCCGACCGTCAGGGCGTCACGGCGCCGCGCGCAGGAAGCTGAGCACCGCCAGCACCCGACGGTGGTCGGACCCCGACGCGGGCAGGTCGAGCTTGGCGAAGATGTTCGAGACGTGCTTCTCGACGGCGCCGGCGCTGACCACCAGCGCCTCGGCGATCCCGCCGTTGGTCCGGCCCTCGGCCATCAGCGCCAGCACCTCGCGCTCGCGCGGCGTCAGCACCTCGAGCACGTCGTCCCCGCTGCCGACGGTCCGGTCCCGGACCAGCTCGGCGACGACCTCGCGGTCGAGCGCGGTCCCGCCGCCGGCGACCCGGTGGACCGCGTCGAGGAACCCGCCGACGTCGCCGACGCGCTCCTTCAGCAGGTAGCCGATCCCCGCCCCACCGGCGGCCAGCAGCTCGGCGGTGTAGATCGGCTCGACGTACTGCGACAGCACCAGCACCGCCAGCTCCGGGTGGCTCTCGCGGGCCGCGATCGCCGCCCGCAGCCCCTCGTCGGAGAAGGTCGGCGGCAGGCGCACGTCGACGATCGCCAGGTCCGGCTTGTGCGCGTTCACGATCCGGCGCAGGCCGTCGCCGTCCTCGGCCTGCGCGACGACCTCGATCTCGTTCTCCCGCAGCAGGGCGACGATGCCCTCCCGCAGCAGCGCATGGTCCTCGGCGATCACGACGCGCATGGCAGCTCCGCGTGGATGGTGGTTCCGCCGTTCGGCGGACTGGTGACGCTCAGGGTTCCGTCCAGGGCCTCGACCCGGCTGCGCAGGCCGCTGAGGCCGCCGCCGAGCGGGTCCGCCCCGCCGCGGCCGTCGTCCCGGACGCGGACGTGGAGGCGCTCGCGCTCGACGTGCAGCCGCACGGTCGCCGAGGCGCCAGGGCTGTGCTTGACGACGTTGGTCAACGACTCCGCAACGACGAAGTAAGCCGCGGACTCGACCACGGGCAGCGGCCGCGCCGTCAGCTCGGACTCGACCGTCACCGGCATCGGCGAACGTCGCGCCAGTGCCTCGGCGGCGGCCCCCAGGCCGCGATCGGCCAGCACCGGTGGGGCGATCCCGCGCGACAGGTCGCGCAACTCGGCGATCGCGGCGGACGCCTCCTGGCGCGCCTGGCGGACCAGCTCGTAGGACGCAGCGTCCTCGTGGCCGGCCAGCCGCTGCTCGGCCCGGCCCAGCTGCATGCTCAGCGCGACCAGCCGCGCCTGCGCGCCGTCGTGCAGGTCGCGCTCGATCCGGCGCAGCTCGGCGGCCTGGGCGTCGAGCGCGCCGCTGCGGGTGCGGGTCAGCACGTCGACCCGTTCGACCAGGTCGCGCTTGGTCCCCGGCAGCAGCCGCCGGTAGCGGAAGACCGCGAGCACTGCGAAGGCGAATCCCAGCCCGGTCACCGGCAGCATCGGCCAGAACCGGCCGCCGCCGGTCAGCGCCCAGACCGCCACCACGACCGCGGCGAGCAGCACGCTGATCGCCATCCCCGTCCGGTAACCCGCGGCCGCTCCGCGGGGCTCGCGGCGAGCGATCTCCCAGGTCACGTTGAGCGCGACCGTGATCCCCAGACCCAGCCAGACCCACTGCGGCCAGAAGTCGCCCCGGTCGACCGCCCACCAGACGACGGCGACGAGCGAGCCCAGCAGCACCGCGATCAGCACGTGCACCGAGAGGGTCGAGTCGCGCTCGTCCGTTGCTTCGGTCGGGGGTGGATCAACGGACATCGGCGTAGGGGGCGGGCCGCGACGGCGGCCCGACCGCCTGATCCTCCCACGCCACCGCAGGGCGTGCCGCGGGGCTCGGCACCCGGAAGCCGCGCTTGCCGAGCAGCGTCACCGCCGCCGGCAGGGCGACCGCCCGGACCAGCGTCGCGTCGAGCAGGATCGCCGCCGCCAGCCCCACGCCCATCATCTTCATGTCGACCAGGCGCAGCATCGCGAAGATCGAGAAGACCGCGACCATCACCACCGCCGCGCTGGTCACCGTGCCCGCCGTCGCGGCGACGCCGCGGGCCGCCGCATCGCGCGGACCGTGCCCCGCCAGCCGCTCCTCACGGATCCGCTCGAGCACCAGGATGCTGTAGTCCATCGACAGCCCGAAGAGGATCACGAAGGTGATCAGCGGCAGCCACGAGACGATCGTGCCGGTCGACGTGAAGCCCAGCAGCGACTCGGCCCAGGTCGACTGGAAGACCGCGGTCATCACCCCGTAGGCCGCGCCGATCGACAGCAGGTTGAGTCCGACCACGGTCGCCACCAGCGCCGGAGACCGGAAGACCACCAGCAGCAGCACGAACGCCAGCCCGAGCACGAGCCCGAGGACCAGCGGCAGCGCGCGCTGCAGCGCGTCGACGAAGTCGAGCGAGCTCGCCGCCTCGCCGCCGACCAGGACCGTCGCGTCCGGCCCGACCCGCTCGGCGAGGGCCGGCAGCCGGTCCCGCAGCTCGCGCACGGCGGCCGAGGCGGCATCTGTGCCCTGGTCGGGCATCGCCACCGCGAGCAGCGCGGTCCGCGCGTCGTCGGAGACCTGGACGTCGACGGCCCCGCTGCCGCCGGTGATCCGCTCGGCCTCGCGACCGAGGGCCGCGAGCGCACGACGCTGATCGTCGCCGCCCAGGTCGGTCCCGCTGACCACCAGCGCGGCGCTCGCCGGCGCTCCGGGGAAGGCCCGCTCGATCGCCTTCTGCGCCTGGACCGCCGGCACGTCCGCGGGCAGCGAGCCGACCCCCGGGTCGGCGAGCTTCATCCCGAGCGCCGGCGCGGCGAGTCCGCCGAGCACGACGACGGCCACCACCAGCGCGACCTTGGGACGACCGGTCACCGCCGTGGCGATCCGGTCCCAGACGCCCGGCACCGGCGTCGCGGTCCGGCCGTTCGCGGCGGCGCGGCGCGCGTCCCGCTCGCGGCGCTCCCGGCGACGACCGAGCAGCGGCACGCGGCCCCGGTCGATCCGATCGCCGAGCAGCGTCAGCACCGCCGGCAGCACGGTCAGCGATCCGAGCAGCGCGATCGCGACCACCACGATCGTCCCGAGCGCCATCGACGTGAACGCCGCGATCCCCGTGACCAGCAGGCCGGCCAGCGCCAGCATCACCGTCACGCCGGAGACCAGGATCGCGCGGCCGACCGTCGCCGCCGCGACGTCGAGCGCCTGCTCGGGCGACATCCGCTCACCACCGGATCGCCGTCGCAGCTCGCGCTCGCGGCGGACGTAGAACAGCGAGTAGTCGACGCCGACCGCCAGGCCGATCAGCACGACCAGCGACGCGGTCGTGTCGTCGCTCGGCGCGATCTGCGAGACCACCCCGAGCGCGCCCAACGCACCGGCCACGGCGGTCACGCCGAGCAGCAGCGGGACCAGCGCGGCGACCAGGGCGCCGAAGGCGATCACCAGCACCAGCAGCGTGACCGGCACCGAGATCAGCTCGGCCTTGAGCAGGTCGTCGCTGACGATCCCGTCGATCGCCGTCTGGAAGCTCCCCGGCCCCACCTGGTGGATCTCGACGTCGGGATGCGCGGCGCGCAGGCCGTCGACCGCCTCGAGCACCGGCTCGACCCCGTCGGCGCTGCCCTCGGGCGCTTCGCGCAACGTCGCGCGGACCAGCACCGTCCGTCCGTCGTCCCGCTGCAGGGCGTCCCCCGCGGCCTCGTCCCACGGCCCCTGGACCGTCTCGACGTCGGGCAGCGCGTCGAGCTCGCGCTCGGTCGCGCGGGCGGCCGCGGCGGTCGTGGCGCGATCGCCGGAGGTCAGCATCACCGTCTCGACATCGGGGCTGCGGAGCCCGCTGTCGGCGATCCGCTGCTCGGCGCGGCCCGAGTCGCCGACGCCACCCTCGGCGTCGCTCAGGGCGTTCGTCCCGGTGGCGGCGCCGGCCGCGGTGCAGCCGACGATCAACAGGATCCAGAGCAGGACCGTGAGCTTCGGCCGGCGGGTCGAGAGCCGGGCGGCGCCGCGCACCGCCTGGGCCAACCACGACTCCGATCGCGGTGGCGCGGATGGGTCGAGAGCGGGGCGGGAATCACGTCGGGAGGACATGTCGACACCGTCTCGCTTCGGCGCGGCCGAAACGCTGGAGATCGACCCCGGATCGCCCGGGGTACGCCCCCGGACCGGGCCGGTCGTTCACCCGACGGCCCGCCGGGGGATTTCCCCCGTGATCACCCCGGTATCCACCGTTGCCGTATGCGCCTGTGCGGTTGATAGCTTCCCCGCATGCACGACCCTCCCCCGGCCGAGCATCCCACCGGCGTGACCCCCGCGGTCCACGTCGACGGACTGTTGAAACGCTACGGAGAGGTCGAGGCCGTACGCGGAATCAGCTTCTCGGTCCCGCCCGGCGAGGTCTTCGGACTGCTCGGCCACAACGGCGCGGGCAAGACGACCACGATCCGGATGCTGACCGGACGGACCCCACCGACGGGCGGCACCGCCTCGGTCGGCGGCCACGACATCGTCACCGCCCGCGAGCAGGCCCGCTCGGTGCTCAACCTCGTCTTCGAGGACCAGAACCTCTACGGGCGCCTGACCGGCCGCGACAACCTGAAGCTGTTCGGCGACCTCTACGGGGCGCCGGCCGACCGGACCGACGAGCTGCTCGAGCGGGTCGGTATCGCCGACGCCGCCAAGCGCAAGGTCAAGACCTACTCGACCGGCATGAAGCAGCGGCTGCTGCTGGCCCGCGGGCTGATCAACGATCCGCAGGTGCTGTTCCTCGACGAGCCGACCCGCGGCCTCGATCCGGTGTCGGCGCGCAACCTGCGCGGCATCGTGCGCGAGCTGCGCGACGGCGGAACCACGGTCGTCCTGACCACCCACGACATGGTCGAGGCCGACGAGCTCTGCGACCGGGTCGCCTTCCTCTCCGACGGCGAGATCATCGCGCTCGATACCCCGCGCGAGCTCAAGCTGCGCGTCGAAGACGGTGATCGAGGTCCCGCCCACCCGCACCGCCGGCACGCCCGCGTGCTGCTCGCCGACCGCAGCGAGCGCACGGTCGCGCTCGACGATCCCGAGCAGGCCGCCGAGCTCAACCGCTGGATCTCCGACGGCCAGATCCTGACCGTCCACAGCGACGAGCCGTCGCTGGCCGACGTCTTCGTCGCGCTCGCCGGACGGAGCCTCGACGAGGACCACCAGGACGAGACGGAGGCCGGACGATGAACCTGCAACGTCTCTGGACCATCCTCCGCAAGGACCTGGTCGACGCGATCCGCGACGGTCGCGTGCTCGCGGTGATCCTGATCCCGATCGCGCTCGGCGTGTTCTACGGGCTGATCTACCCGGACGAGGAGCCGCGCCCGACCGCCACGGTCGTGGTCGTCGGCAGCTCGGCCGACGCCGACCGGATCGCCACCACGCTGCCGCGCGACGTCTCGCGGGCGCTCGAGCTGAAGATCGAGCGCGCGTCGGACGCGGCCGAGGCCAAGACGACCGTGGCCGACGACGACGCCGACATCGCCGTCGTCGTTCCCGACGGCTACCTCGCCGCGGCCTCCGGCAACGGGGCCCCGCCGCCGTTGCAGGCGTTCATCGGCACCCAGCCGTCGCCGAGCGCCCAGGCGGTCGCCAACCTGCTGCCGGCCACGGTCGACCGACTGGCCGAGCGTCCGCCGGGGTCCGCGCTCGCGGTCGAGACGGTCGAGCCGGTCTCGCAGTCGGCGTTCGACGCCCTCGGCATGCGGACGTTCTTCGTGATCGCCGCGGTCGTGATGCTGCTCGGCTTCATCGGCATGCTGGCGACCCCGATCATCCTCGCCGAGGAGATCGAGAAGCGGACGATCGAGGCGCTGCTGCTGGCCGCGCGCGGGTCGGAGGTGCTGACCGCCAAGGCCCTCGTCGGCCTGATCTACTCGGCGGTCGCGTCGGCGATCACGATCCTCGCCACCGGGATCACGATCGAGCGACCGGGGCTGTTCCTGCTCGGCGCCGCCGGACTGGCGATCTCGGTGGTCGGGCTCGGGCTCGGCATGGCCTACCTGTTCCGCAGCGCGGACAAGCTCAACACCTGGGGCTGGGTGCTGTTGATGCCGCTGCTGATCCCGGCCTTCCTGGTCAGCGTCGACGGCTCGCAGGTGGTCGACATCATCGTCCAGGCGACGCCGACCGGTCAGGGCATGCGCCTGATGGTCGACGGCGCGCTGAGCAGCGACGTCTTCGGCGGCGTGGGCCTGGCGCTCGCGGTCTTCGTGGTCTGGGGCGGCGGCGGCATGCTGGTGCTCGGGCGGCTGTTGCAGACCCGCGGGTCGTAGCGCCGGCGGCGCGCGCCGACGGCGAGCGGGAGCGCTTCACCGGGTATCAGCCCGTGAAGCGCTCCCGGGTCCGTGCCGGCCTCCGGCCGGGAGGGGTCGACCGGACAGCGACCGGAGACGTGCTCCCGGGTCCGTGCGCCGCGTTCTCCCCCGCTTCTTCGCGGGTGTCCCGACCCGAACCGGCGCGCGCGAATAGCGGTTCAGCGCGTGTACGGGTGTCCTCGCCGGCCGTTTCCAGGCCCGTTACGTTCGAAGGGCATGCTGTTGACTTCCCTCTCCGTGAGCCACGCCGACGAGCTCGAGGTGCTGCTGCCCCAAGCGGTCGCCCAGGCCGACGAGCTCGACCAGCAGGAGGAGTGGTGTCAGCTGGTCTCCCCCGACGGCGTGCAGCGGATCCGGTTCCACGACTACGACAAGATCTTCTCGGTCCCGGGCCTGTACGAGCGGATCTACCGCGACGAGGTCCAGTGCAGCTCGCCGACCGTCGTTCGCGAGCTGCTCCGCGAGAACCTGCTCGAGTCCGGCGTCGAGCCGTCGTCGCTGCGCGTGCTCGACCTGGGCGCCGGCAACGGGATGGTCGCCGAGGAGCTGCGGGAGCTCGGTGCGGAGACGATCGTCGGCCTGGACATCCTGCCGGAGGCCAAGATGGCCGCCGAGCGCGACCGGCCCGGCGTCTACGACGCGTACCACCTCGCGGACATGACCGCCCCCGCCGAGGACGTCGACCAGGCCCTGCGCGAGGTCGACGCGACCTGCATGACGACGGTCGCCGCGCTCGGCTTCGGCGACATCCCGCCGCGGGCCTTCGCCACCACCTTCGGCTACCTGGCCGACGACGCCTGGGTCGCGATGACGATCAAGGACGACTTCGTCACCCACGGCGACTCATCGGGATTCAGCCGCCTGCTCAAGCGGATGAACGCCGAGGGTGCGCTGGAGATCGCCACCGACCACCGCTACCAGCACCGCCTGGCGGTCAGCGGCGAGCCGCTCTTCTACCACGCCTACGTCGCCCGCAAGCGGGGCGCCGTGGCCGAGGCGTGGATCGCCGAGGCGGAGCTCGACGCCGTCTGACCGCCCGGTCGCTCGGCACCGGCCGGCCGCTCGGCACCGACCGGCCGCTCGGCACCGGCCGGCCGCGATCGCCGTAGAGGTTGAGCACGCGATACGTGCTCAACCTCTACGCCGACACCGGCCTCTCACGGGTCGAAGCCCGGTGGCCCGGTTCAGCCGCGGCCGTGCGGCTCGTCCCAGTCGATGACCGGGCCCTGCGGAATGATCCGCGTCGGGTTGATCCCCGGATGGGTCGTGTAGTAATGCCGCTTGATGTGGTCGAAGCTGACCGTGTCCGCGACGCCCGGCTGCTGGTACAGGTCGCGGGTGTAGGGCCAGAGGTGCTCGTAGTCGGCGATCCGCCGGATGTTGCACTTGAAGTGCCCGACGTAGACCGGGTCGAACCGGACCAGCGTCATCAGCAGCCGCCAGTCGGCCTCGGTGATCCGGTCGCCAGTCAGGTAGCGGCGGGTCGCCAGCCGCTCGTCGAGCCGGTCCAGCGACGCGAACAGCTCGCCGACGGCCTCGTCGTACGCCTCCTGCGAGGTCGCGAAGCCGGCGCGGTAGACCCCGTTGTTGATCGTCGGGTAGATCACGTCGTTGAGCGCGTCGATCTCGTCGCGCAGCTCGGCCGGGTAGAACTCGACGTCCGGGTGGGCGGCCACGGCGTCGAACTCGTGGTCGAGCATCCGGATGATCTCGGACGACTCGTTGTTGACGATCACGCCGGTCTTCGTGTCCCAGAGCACCGGCACGGTGACGCGGCCGTCGAAGCCCGGATCGGTCGCGCGGTAGGCCTCCGAGAGGAAGCTCCAGCCGTGCAGCGGATCGGCCTCGGCGGGCGGCTGCGACTCGCCACGCCGGAACGCCCAGCCGTCGTCGTCGCGGTACGGGTCGACGATCGTCAGGCCGATCGCGTCCTCCAGCCCCTGGAGCTTGCGGTAGAGCACCGCGCGGGACGCCCAGGGACAGGCGAGCGACGCGTAGAGGTGATACCGGCCGGCCTCGGCCGCGAACCCGCTGGAACCGTCGGCGGTGACCCGGTCGCGGAAGGCGCTGTTCTGCCGGGCGAACGCACCGCTCGACGACATCTCGCGGCTCCAGCTGGCGGCGGAGGGGGACCCGCCGGACTCGTTGCTCATCGCTGCTCCATCTAGTTGCGGAGGCAATTATATTACGGGATCGGCCGACGGCTGTCCAGCGTCGACCGGCTGGCCGACCACCTGCCCGCCGGCGCACTCGCGCGCCAGCACCCGGCGCCGCGGGTTGCGGATGCCGAGCAACCCGATCAGACCGCCGAGCAGCAGCAGCGCGGCGGCCGAGCCCATCGCCAACCGGTGGGCGTCGACCGATGCGTCCCGCGCCGCGGTGGCGACGACCGCGGCCTCCGCAGGCGGCAGACCGTCGAGCTCGGGCGCCGAGAACGGGCTGTCGCGCACGTCGTCGACGACGGCCCGCGCCGCCGGTCCGAGCGCCGCGTCGCGGGTCCGATCGTCGATCCCCGACGCGAACCCGGCGGCCACCGCCACCCCGACCGCAGCGATCCCCAGCAGGCCGGCGATCCGCGCGATCGCGTTGTTGACCCCGGACGCCGCACCCGCGTTCTCGCGGTCGGCGTCGGCCAGCACCGTGGCGGTCAACGGGGCCACGGTGATCGCCAGCCCCAACCCGAACACGGTGATCGCCGGCAGCAGGTCGACGAGGTAGCGGACGTCGGTGTCGACCCGCAGCAGCAACAGCAGGCCGGCCCCGCAGACCAGCGGCCCGACGCCCATGAACCAGCGCGGCCCGAAGCGATCCGCCTGGGCGCCGAACCAGCCCGCCGCGACCAGCATCACGATCGTCACCGGAAGCATCGTCGCGCCCGCCTTCAGCGCGTCGAAGCCCGCGGTCTGCTGGAGGAAGATCACCAGGTAGAAGGTCAGCAGCGACAGCCCCGCGTAGACCAGCAGGGTCTCGACGTTGCCGAAGACGAAGTTGCGGCGACCGAACAGCTTCAGCGGCAGCATCGGATCGGCGGTGCGGCGCTCGTGCAGCAGGAAGGCCACGAAGACCGCCGCCCCGCCGAGCAGCCCGACCAGCACCGCGGGCGAGCCCCAGCCCGACAGCGGCTGCTGGATCAGGCCGAAGGTCACCCCGCCCAGGCCGACCGCGCAGAGCAGCGCGCCGAGCAGGTCGAGCCGCCGTTCCCGCCGCACGCTGGTCGCCGGCACCGCCCGCAGGATCAGCCAGGCGGTGACCAGCACCAGCGGCACGTTGATCAGGAAGACCCAGCGCCACGACGCCGCGTCGACCAGCCAGCCGCCGAGCAGCGGACCGCCCGCGGCCCCGAGCCCGCCCCACGCGGTCCAGCGGCCGATCGCCCGGTTGCGCTCGTCCGGGCCGAAGGTCGCCACGATCACCGCCAGCGCGGCCGGGGTCAGCAGGGCCCCCGAGACGCCCTGCAGCGCGCGGCCGACGATCAGCACCTCGATCGACGGGGCGAACGCGCAGAGCACCGAGGTCACGCCGAAGCCGATCACGCCGAGCAGGAAGATCCGCCGCTCGCCGTAGACGTCGCCGAGCGACCCGGCGACCATCAGCAGCGATCCGAGCGTGAGCAGGTAGGCGTTGGACGTCCACTGCTGGCCGGCCAGCCCGCCGCCGAGGTGCTCGCGGATCTGCGGCAGCGCGACGTTGACCGCCGATCCGTCGACCATCACGATCGTCGAGCCGAGGATGCAGGCCAGCAGCGTCAGCCGCTTCGCGCGGTCGTCGATCGTCGTCATGCGTCCCCCGGTTCCCCGATGGCGTCGTCCGCAGGCGCCCGACGGACGAATCCCGTACAGCGGACGACCGGCATCCGCGGGTACCGCGGGAATCGATCGTCCTGCTTCGACAGGCCGCAGAGCGAGAACCGCGAGCCGCGCGTGTTCCCCACCAGCCGCTGGTGCGCACAGGCGTCGCAGAGTCCGAAGGTCGACGGCACGACGGGGAGTATCGCGATCCGCCTGCGTCCCGGTCTCCCCAAGCGGGAGAGATCGATCGGGTCACACCCGAGAAAGGTCTCCCGATGCGGCCGGCTTGACTTCAAGCGTGCTTGAGCTTCTAGCCTTCTGCGGACCCCGATGGCCTCCCCCGCGTCCCCGATCCCCGCCGCTCTCGACCCCCGTACGCGTCGGCGTAGACTCCGATCGGTGGGAACGTTCCGTCGGCTGCTCGGATTTCTGCGGCCGTACCGCCGCCTGTGGACGATCAGCTTCGTGCTCGCGCTGCTGGCGATGGGCGTCACCGTCACCACGCCGTGGTTGATCGGACGCAGCATCGACCGGATCGAGGCCGGCGACAAGAGCGGGCTGGTCACGATCGTGATCGCGATCGCCCTGCTCGGCCTGGGCCGGATGGTGCTGACCGTCGGTCGACGGCTGGTCGCCGGCAAGGTCTCGCTCGGGGTCGAGCTGGATCTGCGCCAGCGGCTCTACGACCACCTGCAGATGCTCGACATGGGCTTCTTCGACCGCTGGCAGACGGGCCAGCTGATGTCGCGGGCCACCGTCGACCTGAGCGCCGTGCGGTTCTTCCTCGGCTACGGCGTCGTGTTCGTCGTCCAGGCGCTGCTGACGATCGTGCTGGCCGCGATCGCGATGCTTATCCAGCAGCCGCTGCTGGCCCTGGTCGCGCTGATCCCGGCGCCGTTGATCATCCTCGTCGGCTACGCCTACGGGACGCGCGGCCGGCCGGCCCAGCAGGCCGCCCAGCAGGCCATCGCCGAGCTGACCGCCGTGGCCGAGGAGTCGATCACCGGGATTCGCGTAGTCAAGGCGTTCGCCGCCGAGCAGCGCCGCGAGGCGGCCTTCACGCGGTCGGTCGAGCACGCGTTCGGCAAGCAGCTGCGGGCCGTCCGGATCGACGCCGCCTTCCAGCCGTTCATGCAGTTCCTGCCCCAGCTGAGCCTGGCGATCGTGCTGCTGGTCGGCGGCCGGATGGTCGTCGACGGCGACCTGACGATCGGGGCGTTCACCGCGTTCTTCGTCTACGTGATGATGCTCGTCCAGCCGCTGCGCTCGCTCGGCGTGATGCTCGGCCTGGGTCAGCGCGCGACCGCCTCGGGGATGCGGCTGTTCGAGGTGCTCGACCGCGCTCCGGCGATCTCGGCCCCTCCGATCGGCGAGCGCGAGCGCCTGCCGTCGGCGACCGAGACCCCGTCCGGCGCGGTCGGCGCGATCCGCTTCGAGCACGTGACGCTGCGCTACCCCGACCAGCCGCGTCCGGCGCTGGACGAGGTCTCGCTGGAGATCGCCGCCGGCGAGCGGGTCGCGATCGTCGGCGAGACCGGATCCGGCAAGACCGCGCTGGTCCAGCTGCTCCCGCGGCTCTACGACCCCACCGAGGGTCGCTTGCTGATCGACGGGATCGACATCCGCCGACTCGACCCGACGGAGCTGCGGCACGAGCTCGCGGTGGTCGACGACGACCCGTTCCTGTTCACCGCGACGATCGCCGACAACATCGCCTACGCCGCCCCCGACGCGACCCGCGACGAGGTGCAACGGGCCGCCGAGCAGGCCGAAGCCGCCGGGTTCATCGCGTCGCTGCCCGACGGCTATGACACCGTCGTCGGGGAGCGCGGGCTGACGCTCTCGGGTGGACAGCGGCAGCGGATCGCGATCGCCCGCTCGATCCTCGCTGGTCCGGCATCGGAGGTCGTCGACGGTCGCGAGGTCCGCCCCCGCGGTCCGCGGATCCTGGTGCTCGACGACGCCACCTCCAACGTCGACGCGTCGACCGAGCAGCGGATCACGGGGCACCTGCAGACCGTGATGCGCGACCGCACGACGCTGGTGATCGCCCACCGGCTGTCGACGGTGCTGCTGGCGGATCGGGTGGTCGTGCTCGACCACGGGCGCGTGGTCGACGTCGGGCACCACGAGGAGCTGTCGGAGCGGTCCGAGCTGTACCGCGAGATCGTCACCTACGGGCTCGCCGACCAGGTCTTCCTGACGCGAGAGGACCGCCCGGCGGAGGTCGACGCATGAGCGGGTTCCTCGCCGACGTCCGGCGGCGACAGCGGGCGACCAAGGGCCGCAGCGAGCGGATCCGCAGCCTGTTCTCGATGCTCCGGCCCTACCGGCCCCAGCTGGCGCTGCTGACGGTCGCGATGCTGCTGTCGACCGCCGCGCTGCTCGCCCCCGCCCCGCTGGTCCAGCGGGCGATCGACGACGGGCTCGCCGCCGGCGACCTCGACCGGCTGACCTGGCTGGTCGTCGGCTTCG
>JBAZOW010000012.1:0-25519 GCA_041648495.1 Patulibacter sp. | reverse complement strand
GCGCGATCGACGCCGCGGCGATCGCGGCGGGCGGGGCATCGGCGACGGGCGGAGCGGAGATCGCAGCGACCGGTGACTCGACCACCGCGGCGGACTCCGGTCCGCCCCCGAGCGTGCCGACCTGGCCGTGCAGCGCCTCGAGCCCGCTCTGGATCTCCTGCGCGGTGGTCTTCAGGTGCGCGAGCAGCGACTCGACGGCCTGGATCCGCTCCAGCATCGAGCGGGTCTCGCCCTGGACCGTGGACACGTGGTCCTGCGCGGTGGACTCGGCGGACGCCCGGGTGGCCTCGGCGTCGCGGGCCGCGTCGGACCGATGGCGCGCGGCCTCGTCGGTCGCCTGCTGCTCGATCTCGGCGGCCGAGCGCTCGGCGGCCTGGACGATCGACCGGACCTGCTCCGAGGCGCTGTTGGCCAGCGACGGCGCCGCCGCGGCCGGGGCCGGATCGCTCACGTTCTGCCGCTCGGCCTGGAGCGTCTCGACCTCGCGGGCCAGCTGAGCCAGGTGGGCGTCGACCGCGAGGGTCTCGTAGCCCCGGCGCGAGATCGGAAAATCGCGCTTCTCGATGGCTTGTCGGTCGAGTGACACAGCTACGGTCCTTTCCGCCGACAGGACGTCCCGGTCGGTTCACGGTGAATCTATCCGACCGCCGGTCGCAAGATCCCGAACCTTAACGCGCCCCGAACGCCAGTCGATGCGGATCATGCCCACCCCACGGGCCGAATCCGCATCAGCTCCCCGGCGGCCCCAAGCTGATGCGGATCTGGCCCATCGGTCGGGCGGAATCCGCATCAGCTCGGGAAGACGCGCCGCGCCGACCAGAGCCAGCCGGGTGCCTCAGCCCCCGACGTACTCCGCCAGGTGCTCGCCGGTCAGGGTCGAGCGTGCGGCGATCAGATCGGCCGGGGTGCCCTCGAAGACGATCTTGCCGCCGTCGTGGCCGGCGCCCGGTCCGATGTCGATGATCCAGTCCGCGTGCGCCATCACGGCTTGGTGGTGCTCGATCACGATCACCGACTTGCCCCCCTCGACCAGACGGTCCAGCAGCCCCAGCAGGTTCTCGACGTCCGCCAGGTGCAGGCCGGTCGTCGGCTCGTCCAACACGTAGACGTCCCCGCTCTTCGCCCCCAACTGCGTCGCCAGCTTGATCCGCTGGCGCTCGCCGCCCGACAACGTGGTCAACGGCTGCCCCAGCGTCAGGTAGCCGAGCCCGACGTCGGCGAGCCGGTCGAGGATCTTGTGCGCCGCCGGCAGCTTGGCGTCGCCGTCGGCGAAGAACTCCAGCGCCTCGGCGACCGGCATCGCCAGCACCTCGCTGATGTCCTTCCCGCCGAACTCATACTCCAGCACCGAGGCCAGGAACCGCTTGCCCTCGCACTCCTCGCACGGCGTGGAGACCCCGGCCATCATCGCCAGGTCGGTGTAGATCACGCCCGCGCCCTTGCAGGCCGGGCAGGCCCCGTCCGAGTTGGCGCTGAACAGGCCGGGCTTGACCCCGTTGGCCTTGGCGAACGCCTTGCGGATCGGGTCGAGCAGCCCGGTGTAGGTCGCCGGATTGCTGCGCCGCGAGCCCTTGATCCCGGTCTGGTCGACGGCGACGACCTCGTCGCGCGGAACCACCGAGCCGTTGATCAGCGAGCTCTTGCCGGACCCCGCCACCCCGGTGACCACGCAGAGCACCCCGAGCGGCACGTCGACGTCGACGTCCTGCAGGTTGTGGGTCCCCGCGCCGCGGATCTCCAGCGTGCCGGTCGGCTTGCGCGTCGTGCCCTTGAGGGTCGCTCGGTCGTCGAGGTGCCGCCCGGTCAGGGTGTCGCTGGCGCGCAGGCCCTCGACCGTGCCCTCGAAGACGATCTGCCCGCCCGCGCTGCCCGCCCGCGGCCCCAGGTCGATGACCCGGTCGGCGATCGCGATCACCTCGGGCTTGTGCTCGACCACCAGCACCGTGTTGCCCTTGTCGCGCAGCCGCAGCAGCAGCTCGTTCATCCGCTGGATGTCGTGCGGGTGCAGGCCGATCGTCGGCTCGTCGAAGACGTAGGTGACGTCGGTCAGCGACGACCCCAGGTGACGGATCATCTTGGTCCGCTGCGCCTCGCCGCCCGACAGCGTGCCCGCCGGACGTTCGAGCGAGAGGTAGCCCAGGCCGATCGCCACGAACGAGTCGAGCGTGTCGCGCAACGCGTTCAGCAGCGGGGCGACGGACGGCTCGTCGAGGCCGCGGATCCACTCGGCCAGGTCGCTGATCTGCATCGCGCTGACGTCGGCGATGCTCTTGCCGTCGATCTTCGACGACCGCGCCAGCTCGTTGAGCCGGGTGCCGTGGCAGTCGGGGCAGGTGTCGAAGGTGACCGCGCGCTCGACGAAGGCCCGGATGTGGGGCTGCATCGCGTCGACGTCCTTCGACAGGAACGACTTCTTGATCTGCGGGATCAGGCCCTGGTAGGTCAGGTTGATCCCGTCGACCTTGATCTTCGTCGGCTCCTTGTAGAGCAGATCGTCGAGCTGGCGCTTGGTGAACTTCGCGATCGGCTTGTCGGCGTCGAAGAACCCGCAGCCGTTGAAGATCCGGCCGTACCAGCCGTCCATGCTGTAGCCGGGGATCGTCAGCGCGCCGTCGTTGAGCGACTTGCTGTCGTCGTAGAGCGCGGTCAGGTCGATGTCGTCGACCGCGCCGCGTCCCTCACAGCGCGCGCACATCCCGCCGGTGATGCTGAACGTCCGCTTCTCGCTGGTCTCGCGGCCGCCCTTCTCGATCTTGACCGCGCCGGCGCCGCTGATCGACGCGACGTTGAACGAGAACGCCTGGGCCGATCCGATGTGGGGCTGACCGAGCCGGCTGAAGAGGATCCGCAGCATCGCCCCGGTGTCGGTGGCGGTGCCCACCGTCGAGCGAGGATCCCCGCCCATCCGCTCCTGGTCGACGAGGATCGCCGTTGTCAGGCCGTCGAGCACGTCGACGTCCGGCCGCGCCATCGTCGGCATGAACCCCTGGACGAACGTGCTGTAGGTCTCGTTGATCAGGCGCTGCGACTCGGCGGCGATCGTGCCGAAGACCAGCGAGCTCTTGCCCGAGCCCGAGACGCCGGTGAACACGGTCAGCCGGCGCTTGGGGATCTCGACGCTGACGTCCCGCAGGTTGTTGACCCGCGCCCCGTGCACGCGGATCAGGTCGTGGGTGTCGGCGGTGTGGTCGGCCGACGTCTGCGGGTCCGTGGTGGTGCTCATCGTGCTCGTCTCTCGTCTTCGACCGGTGGAACGACGCGGGTGGTCCGTTACCGGCTCGGCGGGGTGATCGTACGCAAGGACGCCGCGACGGTCCGGAACTCAGCGGCGTCGGGCGCGGACGGCGCGGCGGCGTCCGATCGGGTCGCGCCGCCGGGGACCTCAGGCCGCCTGCTGGATCCGCAGCAGGTTGCCGGACGGGTCGCGGAACGCGCAGTCGCGCACGCCGTACGGCTGGTCGGTCGGCTCCTGGACGACCTCGGCGTCCCCGGCCTGGAGCTTGGCGAACGTCGCGTCGACGTCGGGGGTGACCAGGTTGATGCTGGCGTAGGTGCCCTTGGCCATCATCTCGGCGACCGTCTTCTTCTCGTCCTCGGTCGCGCCCGGATCGGCGTCCGGCGGGTAGAGCACGATCGCGGACGAGCCGGGCTGGTCGGCGGGACCGACGGTGATCCAGCGCATCCCGGCGTAGCCGACGTCGCCCCTGACCTCGTAGCCGAGGGTGTCGCGGTAGAACGCCAGCGAGGCCTCCGGATCGGTGTGCGGAAGCATGGCGGAGAAGATCTTGATGTCCATGCTCGGCACGTTAGATCGGGTTTGGAGCCGTCGCTTCTCGATTCCTGATCGGTTTGGTCACGCGCTTGGCGACGCACGCCGGCATGCCGACGGTGGCGTCGGCGTGCTCGCGCCGGTAGACGCTCGGCGGCACCCCGACCAGCTCGGCGAACCGGGTGCTGAAGGTCCCCAGCGACGAGAAGCCGACCGCGAAGCAGATCTCGGTGACGTTCAGCTCGCCCCGCCGCAGCAGCGCCATCGCCCGCTCGACCCGGCGGGTCATCAGGTACGAGTAGGGCGACTCGCCGTAGGCCCGGCGGAAGGCGCGGCTGAAGTGCCCGGGCGACATGCAGGCGTCGCGGGCCAGCGACTCGACGTTCAGCGGCTGCGCGTACTCGCGGTCGATCCGGTCGCGGACGCGACGCAGCCGGACCAGGTCTTCGAGCTGCGGCTTGGTGACGGGCGTGGTCACGATCCAGACGATATCGCCGGGCCGGACGGCGTCCGGACGACCAGGCCGTCGCGGACCAGGGCGTCGAGCGCCCGCTCCAGCCGCTCGGCGGGGATCTCCGTCTCGCTCGGCAGCGGCTCGTCGCGGGTCAGCGCGGCGACGATCCGGCCCCGGACGTAGCGGTCGGTGTCCTCGAACCGCACGCGACTGCCGCGCGGCGCGCGCTCGGGGATCACCACCGCGCCCGCCGACCCGCACCACTCCGCCGCCGGGCAGGCGTCGCAGATCACGGTGCGCGCTCGGCAGACCGTCGCCCCCAGCTCCATCGCCGCCTGGTTCCAGGTAGCGGCCCGTTCGTCGTCGGGCAGCAGCTCGTCGGGTCCGCCCAGTCCCAGTCGCTCGCTGATCCGGACGACGTTGGTGTCGACCGCCGCGACCCGCTCGCCGAACGCGAACGATGCGACCGCCGCCGCCGTGTAGGGACCGACGCCGGGCAGTGCCCGCAGGCCCTTCGCCGTCCGCGGCCAGCCGTCGCGCGCGACCACCGCGCAGGCGTCCTGCAGCCGGACCGCGCGCGAGTTGTAGCCCAGGCCGACCCAGGCCGCGAGCACGTCACGGCGGTCCGCCGCGGCGAGTGCGGCGGCGGTCGGCCAGCGGTCCAGCCAGTCCTCGTAGCGCGGGACGACCCGGGAGACCTGGGTCTGTTGGAGCATCACCTCGGAGACGAGGATCGCGTAGGGATCGTCGGTCCTTCGCCACGGCAGATCGCGCGCGACGTCGGCGTACCAGGCGAGCACCGCGTCGCGGGCGGCCGCGCGTTGGGCGCTCACTCCACGGCTCCCGCAAGCCGGAAGCGCCCCGGGTCGACACCCGGGTCCGCCACGCCGACCGCCGTCACGACCCGCCCCGCAGCCCGGCCAGCCGCTCCACGGCCTCGTCGATCACCTCGTCCTGCTTGCAGAACGCGAAGCGGATCAGCGGCAGGCCGACCGCCTCGTCGTCGTAGAACGCCACCACCGGGACCGCGACCAGTCCGGCCCGCTGCGGCAGGTCGCGACAGAACGCGCGCCCGTCGTGCTCGCCGATCGAGCGGATGTCGGCCGTCGCGAAGTACCCGCCCTGCGGATGCAGGACCTCCAGGCCCGCGGCGCGCAACCCGGCGCAGAGCCGGTCGCGCTTGGCTCGCAGCACGTCGCGCGCGTCGGCGAAGAAGCCGTCCGGCATCGCCAGCGCGTGCGCGATGCCCCGCTGGAGCGGTCCCAGACCGGAGAACGTCAGGTACTGCTTGGCCGCCGCCACCCCCGCGACCAGCGGCGCCGGTCCGGTGACCCAGCCGATCTTCCAACCCGTCAGCGAGAAGGTCTTGCCCGCCGACGACACGGTCAGCGTCCGCTCGGCCATGCCGTCGAGCGTGCAGAGCGGGACATGCTCGGCGTCGAAGGCGAGGTGCTCGTAGACCTCGTCGCAGATCGCGATCAGGTCGTGCTCACGGCAGACCGCGGCGATCTGCTCCAGCTCGCCGCGGTCGAAGATCTTGCCGGTCGGGTTGTGCGGCGAGTTGAGGATCAGGAAGCGCGCGCCGCGACCGTCGTCGCCGGGCTGGGTCCCGTAGGACGGAGCATCGGGGTCGGCCACGGAGGCACGACCGGGACGGGCGGGATCTCCTTTTGCCGCGGCCCGCAGCGCCTCGACGTCCAGACCGAAGTCCGGCGGGCGCAGCGAGACCGTCCGCCGGGTCAGCCCGGCCATCGCGGGCCCCGCGGCGTAGCAGTCGTAGTAGGGCTCGAAGACGATCACCGCGTCGCCGGGGTTGCCGAGCCCGATCAACGCGGCGGCGAGCCCCTCGGTGGCGCCGATCGTCGCCTGGACCTGCGTGTCGGGATCGAGCTCGATCCCGTAGAACCGCCGCTGGTGGTCGGCGACGGCCTGCCGCAGCTCGGGGATCCCTCGTGCCGGTGCGTACTGGTTCGGCCCGTCGCGCAGCGCGCGGGCGGCGACTTCGACGATCTCGGCCGGGCCGTCGACGTCGGGGAACCCCTGCCCCAGGTCGATCGCGCCGGTCCGCTGGGCGAGCGCCGACATCTCGCTGAAGATCGTGGTGCCGAAGGGCCGCAGGCGATCCGCAATCAGGTCGGACATCTGCCGCAGGCTATGTGCTTCGGTCGGACGGAGCGCCCCGACGGGCGTTCAGCCCTCGTCCCGGGGGATCGGCGTGCGGCCTTCGGCACCACGCGGCACATCCATCGTCCCGGCCGGCGGTCGCCCGGTCGAACGCCGCGCGTGTGGAGGCCGACCGGAGGAAGGGCCACAGGCAACCCCTCCCCGTGGTCAGCCTCCACGTGCGATACCCCGTTGTCCCGAAGTCCATCAACCACCGCGGGCCCCCCGACCCGCACCGGACCTCGGCTCTCCGGACCTGTCGCCAGGCCCTAGGCCGCCGGAGGCAGCGGTTCCTCGTCGGCGCACCAACGGTGCAGCCGTGAGGGTTCGGCCGCGGGTCGCCTCCCAACGACTCGCTCCAGGACCCTGAATGCGCGCGGCTCCTGCCCGGTCCCGTTCGACGACGGGACCACTTCGAGGTGCGGCTGGTGGTAGTCACCGCGGCGCGGTTGAGGCACTGGTTCCTCCGGTGGTCGGGAACCCGGCGCGGAATCCTCGGCGGCCACAACAACCCCGCCTCCGACTCCGCATCGGGTTCCTCTTGGGGTACGACAGCAGCATCGCGCCCGCCGCTGTGGCGTTCCTGACCCGTTTGCGAGGAAACTCGAAGAACGTGCGGCTACCCGACGTGCTCCGGTCGCCCGTGCCGCCCGGCCCCGTCCGCGAACCGCGTGGCACCCGCAAGGGACTCCCCCGAGCGCAGCGCGTGGACGCCGTGACGGAACTCCCCCGCCAGAGCGTCCGGCTCGTCGAGACCGTGCCCCTCCAACAGGCTGAGACGGTCGTGGCGCATGCAGACCTGCGGGAACCGCGAAAGCGTCAGCGCCAGCTCGGTCGCCGCCCGCAGCGTCTCCCCCGGTGCCGCGATCTGGGTGATCAGGCCGATCCGCAGCGCCTCGTCGGCGGCGACCGGGCGCCCCGTGAGGATCAGGTCCATCGCCCGGCCCTGCCCGACGACCCGCGGGAGGCGGACCGTGCCGCCGTCGATCAGCGGGACGCCCCACCGACGACAGAAGACGCCGAGAGTCGCGTCCTCGGCCGCGACCCGCAGGTCGCACCACAACGCGAGCTCGAGGCCGCCGGCCACCGCGTGCCCTTCGATCGCGGCGATCACCGGCTTGGAGAGCCGCATCCGCGTCGGCCCCATCGGCCCATCGCCTTCGGGATCCAACCGGTTCCGGTCGTCGGTCGCCGCCGCCTTGAGATCCGCGCCGGCGCAGAACGTCCCGCCGCCGCCGTGCAGGACCGCCACCGACGCCTCGTCGTCGGCCTCGAACGCGCGGAACGCGTCCGCCAGCGCCGCGGCCGTCGGACCGTCGACCGCGTTGCGGACCTCCGGGCGGTGCAACGTCACGGTCGTCACCGGCCCGGAACGGGTGCTGGTCACGGATTCCGGGAGCGCCATCGACCGGATTGAATCACGCCCCGCTTGCGTTATGAATGCCGATTCACCAGACTCGTGAATCACGTTTCACGAATCGAACGCTCAGGAGCAAGCGCATGAACGCAGTTGGACAGCCATCCGCCCGAACGATCGTCGACCGCGCGGCCGGTCGATGAACCTGGAGACGATGAGCTACGCGGTCGAGGACCGCGTGGCCCGGATCACGCTGAACCGCCCGGACCGCGGCAACGGCATCGTTCCGCGGCTGATCGCCGAGCTGGTCGCCTGCGTCGAGCGCGCCGACCTCGATCCCGCCGTCCACGTGATCCTGTTGTCGGGCCGCGGCAAGGGCTTCTGCGGCGGCTACGACCTGGTGCAGAGTGCCGAGGGGCTCGGCGCGACCGACGTCGACGGCGGATCCGGCGCGTACGCCGCGCCGCCCGAGGGCGCGCCGACCCACCCGTGGACGATGGCCGCCAACCACGCGCCGGACCAGCCCTGGGACCCGATGGTCGACTACGCGATGATGAGCCGCAACGCCCGGGGCTTCATGTCGTTGTTCCACGCCGACAAGCCGGTGATCTGCAAGGTCCAGGGCTTCTGCATCGCGGGCGGCACCGACATGGCGCTGTGCTCGGACCTGTTGGTGATCGCCGAGGACGCCAAGATCGGCTATCCACCCGCCCGCGTCTGGGGGTCTCCGACGACCTCGCTCTGGGCTTCGCGGGTCGGGGCGCAGCGCGCCAAGCGGCTGCTCTTCACCGGCGACTCGCTGTCCGGAGCCGAGGCGCTGGAGTGGGGACTGGCGATCGAGGCGCCTCCCGCCGAGGACCTCGACGAGCGGACCGAGATCCTCGTCCGCCGAATCGCGCAGGTCCCGGTCAATCAGCTGATGATGATGAAGCTGTTGATCAACCAGGAGCTCTACTCCCAGGGCCTGCACAGCACGCAGGTGCTGGGGACGGTCTTCGACGGGATCACGCGCCACACCCGGGAGGGCTACGCGTTCCAGCAGCGCGCCGCCGAGGCCGGGTTCCGGACCGCCGTCGACGAACGCGACGGCCCGTTCGGGGACCGCGGCCCCAGCACCTTCAAGGGTTGAGCGACCACGTGTCGGGGATCGGCGATCGACGCGGCGGTGGCGGGCGCGATACTTCCCGGGCCGTGGCCACCCGAGACCGCACCCCCGACCGGCCGCCCCGGAGCCCGCGCCGGCTCGTGTCGCGCCCGCAGCTGCTGGACGCCGCGCGCGAGGTCGTCACCGAGCACGGCTACCGTGGCGCCTCGGTGGCGGCGATCGCCGGGCGCGCCGGGATCTCCAACGGCGCGCTCTACCGTCACTTCCCGTCGAAGGTCGACCTGTTCGTCGAGGTCTTCCGGGACGTCTGCGACCGCGACATCCGCGCAGCGCAGCGGGTGTCCGCCGGCCTCGCAGACCCGCTCGAGAAGCTCGACGCGATCCTCGAGAACTTCGCGATCCGGGCCCTGGGCAATCCGAAGCTCGCGTGGGCGCTGATCGCCGAGCCCGTCGATCCCGCGATCGAGGAGGTCCGCCTGGAGTACCGACGGACGTACGGGCGGGCGATCGACCAGCTGCTGCGCCAGGCGACCGCCGCCGGAACGATCCCCCAACAGGACACCGAAGTCGCGGCCGCCGCCCTGATCGGTGCGGGGAACGAGGTGCTCGCGGGGCCGCTGTCCCCGCTCTCCGACCGCACCCGCGACCTCGACAGCGTGATCGCGACGCTGCGCCGGATGAGCCGCCGGGCGATCGGGGCGGCGGACTCCCCCGCTGCCGGTCCGACCGCCTAGCCGCCGTCTGTCCCACGCGCACCGGGAGGACCGTGCTCGCGCCGCTCCGCCGCGTCCAACCGCTTGGCCAACGCCCACGCCGCCTCGCGTCCCGCGCGGTTGGCGCCGACCGTCGACTGCGACGGTCCGAAGCCGATCAGGTGGACCCGCGGCTCGTCGGCGACCTCGGTGCCGTGGACGGTGATGCCGCCGCGCTCGTTGCGCAGGTGCAGCGGAGCCAGGTGCGCGAGGTCCGCCTTGAACCCCGTGGCCCAGAGGATCGCGTCGATCGGGGTGAAGCTGCCGTCGGCCTCATGCACGCCGTCCGGCTCGATCGCGGTGAACATCGGACGGCGGTTCAGCGCCCCGCGTTCACGCGCGGCCACCGCGTAAGGGGTCCAGAGCAGGTCGGTGTAGGACACGACGCTGCCCGTCGGGTTGCCGGCTTCGACGTCGGCCGTGACCTTCGCGATCACCCTCCGACCCTCGATCTCGGGGCGGAAGTCTCCGTCGCGGAACACGGGCTCGCGCCGGGTGTACCAGCGCACGGTGGCCACCCGGGAGATCTCCTCGAGCTGCTGGAGCGCCGAGATCCCGCCACCCACGACCGCGACGTCGAGACCCGCGAACTCGTCAGCGCCCACGTAGTCGCGGGTGTGCAGCTGGCGGCCGCGGAAGCCTTCCTGCCCCGGGTAGTGCGGCCGGACCGGGTTGTTCCAGGTGCCGGTCGCGTTAATAACCGCCCGGGTTCGCCACGGTCCCTCGTCGGTCTCGACGATCAGCTCGCCGTCGGAACGTTCGTCGGCGCGGCGGACGGCGGTGACCTTGGCGGGACGCACGATCGGCAGACCAACGTGGTCCTCGAAGGCCGCGAAGTACGCAGGCACCGCGGTGCGACTCGGCTCGTCAGGGTCGATCGCGGGCTTCGGGAACCGCGGCAGGTCGAAGATCCCGTTGACCGTGGCCATCCGCAGCGACTCCCAACGGTGCTGCCAGGCCCCACCCGGAGCCGGCGCGGCGTCGAGCACCACGAAGCTGCGCGGGGCCGTGGAAACATCCAGAGCACTGACGAAGCCGCGCTTCTTCAGGTGGTAGGCCGCCGACAGCCCGGCCTGGCCGCCACCGATCACGACGACGGTCGCGAACCGTTCGTCCTCGCTCACGCCTGGGGCGTCCAACACGCGAACGAACCTAGCTGGCTCGGGAGACGAAGACCTCAGCCGCGCGACTCGCTCGGGCGGCGGCAGGTCTTGTAGTAGCGGGTCGTGACCGTCCGCTGGCCCACGCGGATCCGGACGGTGTACTTCGCACGAGGGGTGCCGCGCAGGTCGACCGTGACGCGTCCGCCGCGCACCGGCACGCGGCGGGCCTTGCGGCCGGAGATCGTCACGGTCGCGCGGGTCGCGCGTCGGTTCGCCCGGAGCAGCCGGACCCGTAGCGTGCGCCGACTGGCGCAGACCGCCTTCGGCTTGACCGTGGACACCGGTGCCGACGCAGGTCCGAGCGGCTCCGCTCGCGCGGTCGCCGACGCGACCGGCAGCGGCGCGGTCGACGTCCCGGTCTCGCTCGGCAGCGGCTTCGCCGGTGTCGGCGGGACGACCGGCGGGACCTCCGGACCGCGGCTCTCGACCACGTCGATGGTCGTCGGATCCTCGCGCCCGCTCTCCCCCGGATCGTCGGTCTTCAGCGCGGTCAGGTCGCTGGAGCCGACCGTCGCCTGGGCCGACAGCGGACCGGCCGGATGCGTGCCGATCGTGAGCTTGGCGGTGACGGTGGTCGCGGCGCCGTCGGAGATCGTCCCGACCGCGACGGCCGCCATCGTGTCACCGACGCCGTTGCCGCTGGTGACCGTTCCCTCGCTGGTGGCGACGGAACCGCTGACCAGCGTCGTCCCGGCGGGCGGGTCGAACGTGAACGTCGTGCCCGGGCTCGCCGCGCCGAACGCGTCGGCGGGATTCTCGATCGTCGTCGTGTAGGTCAACTCGTCGCCGGCCTCGGCCAGCCCGTCGCCGTTCACGTCACCCGTCAGGGCGACCGTCATCGGGGCCTTCAGCAGCGCGTCGGTGGTCAGCTCGTCGAAGACCAGGCTCGTGGCCGCGTCGTGGGTACCGATCGTCACGTGGATCGCGCCGACGTCGGTGAGGTCCGCGCCCGCGCCGAACAGCGGGGTGATGCTGCTGAACGGGATCACGACGTGACGGCCCGTGACGACCGGTCCGGGCAGGCCGACCGTCGCGGTCGAGATGTGCGTCGGATCCGTCATCACCATCACCGAGACCGAGGCCGGAAGGTCGGCGGACGTCATCGCGAGATCGAGCGCATTCTGGCGGCCCCCGGCGGTCAGGTCGATCCCGCCGAGCCCGCTCGGGTCGACCGTCGACGAGCCGTCCAGGCCGTCCCAGGTGAGCCGCACGTTGCCGGCGATCGACGTGTCCCGCGTAAAGCTGAGCAGCCCGGAGGAGACCGTGGCGCTCGTCGTGCTGCCGGCGATCACGCCGCCGTTGAGCGCCAGCTCCAGGTCGCGCTCGCCGCCGAGGATGCCGCCGCCGGAGACGCTCGACGACGCGGTCGTCCCCGCGGGCGGGACGGTCAGCGTGAGCGCTGATTGGTCGACGGCGAAGCTGTCGATCGTGATCGGCGTCCCGCCGCCGATCGCCGCCCCGGCCGGGGCGGCGGAGCAGCCCAACGCGGTGACGCCGACGACGAGGGCTATACGGCGGGTCCGGACGGTTGGGCGCATCGGGCGACAGTACTGATGGTTGCCTCCTGCAAGATCTCCGGCCGCGGGAGGTCGCCCCGCCGCGCCTAGGCCGCCTCGCGCCGCTCCAGCTCCTGCTTCAGCTCGCGCAGGTCGTCGCGCAGCGCCGCGGCGTGCTCGAACCGCAGTTCCTCGGCGGCGAGCAGCATCTCCTCCTCCAGCGCCGCGAACCGCTGGTTGAGCTCGTCGATCGAGAGCTTGTCGGTCTCCTCCTGCTTCTTGCGCCGCCGCTTGCCCTTCGGCAGCTTCGACTCGCCTTGGAGGAACTCGCCGATGTCGCTGACGCCCTTGCTGATCGTCGTCGGCGTGACGTTGTTCACGCGGTTGTACTCGAGCTGGATCTCGCGGCGACGGTCGGTCTCGCTGATCGCCAGCTTCATCGCGTCGGAGTGCTTGTCGGCGTACATGATCACCCGACCTTCGGTGTTGCGGGCGGCGCGGCCGATCGTCTGGATCAGCGCCGTCGAGCCGCGCAGGAAGCCCTCCTTGTCGGCGTCGAGGATCGCGACCAGCGTGACCTCGGGCAGGTCGAGGCCCTCGCGCAGCAGGTTGACGCCGACCAGCGCGTCGAACTCGCCGAGTCGCAGCTCGCGGATGATCTGGATCCGCTCCAGCGTGTCGACGTCGCTGTGCAGGTAACGGACCTTGAAGCCGTTCTCCAGCAGGTAGGTGGTCAGGTCCTCGGCCATCTTCTTGGTCAGCGTCGTGACCAGGGTCCGCTCGTTGCGGTCGACCCGCTGGCGGATCTCGTTCATCAGGTCGTCGGCCTGGCCCATCGACGGGCGGACCTCGACCTCGGGGTCGACGATCCCGGTCGGGCGGACGATCTGCTCGACGACGTGCTCGGCCCGCGCCTGCTCGAACTTTCCGGGCGTGGCGGAGACCATCACCATCTGCGGCGTGATCGAGAGGAACTCGTCGAACGTCTGCGGACGGTTGCCGAGCGCGCTCGGCAGACGGAAGCCGTAGTCGACGAGGGTCTGCTTGCGCGAGCGGTCGCCCTCGTACATCCCGCCGATCTGCGGGATCGTCTGGTGCGACTCGTCGAGGAAGACCACGAAGTCCTCCGGGAAGTAGTCCAGCAGGCAGTACGGGCGCTCGCCGGGCTTGCGGCCGTCGGTGATTTGCGAGTAGTTCTCGATCCCGTTGCAGAAGCCCATCTCCCGCAACATCTCCATGTCGTAGCGGGTCCTCTGCTGCAGTCGGTGGCTCTCCAGCTGCTTGCCCTGCGACTCCAGCTCCTCCACCCGCTGGTCCAGCTCGACGCCGATCTCGTGGACGACGCGCTCCATCTGGCCCTCGGGCGTCGTGTAGTGCGACGCCGGCCAGATCGCGATGTGCTCGAGGTCGTCCTCCAGCAGCTCGCCGGTCAGCGTGTCGAGGTGCTGGAGCCGCTCGACCTCGTCGCCGAACAGCGTCACCCGGTAGGCGGTCTCGGCGTAGGCCGGGAAGATCTCGACCGTCTCGCCGCGGGCGCGGAACGTGCCGCGGGCCAGCGCGGTGTCGTTGCGCTGGTACTGGATGTGGACCAGCTTGGACAGCAGCTCGTCGCGGTTGACCGTGTCCCCGCGCTTCAGGACGATCAGGTTGCGGTCGTAGGTGTCCGGCGACCCGAGGCCGTAGATCGCCGAGACCGAGGCGACGATCACCACGTCGCGCCGGGCGAACAGCGCCGCGGTGGCCGCGTGGCGCAGACGGTCGATCTCCTCGTTGATCGCCGAGTCCTTCTCGATGTAGAGGTCCTTCGAGGGGACGTACGCCTCGGGCTGGTAGTAGTCGTAGTAGCTGACGAAGTACTCGACCGCGTTCTGCGGGAAGAACGTGCGGAACTCGTTGCAGAGCTGAGCGGCCAGCGTCTTGTTGTGCGCCATCACCAACGCGGGTCGCTGCAGCCGTTCGATCGACGAGGCCATCGTCATCGTCTTGCCGGTGCCGGTCGCGCCCAGCAGCGTGGTGAACGGGTGGCCGGACTCGACGCTCTTGACGATCGCGTCGATCGCGTCGGGCTGATCGGCCTTCGGGGTCCAGCCTTCGGCGAGCTTGAACGGGGGCATCCTTTTGGAGGCTACCGAGCCGCGACGACGGACCGGCGAACGTCTGTTCGCGTGGCGGCGGGACCGAGGTCCGGGACGGCAATCGTCCGCGTTGCGCACACGCCCACCGCCGGGGGCGTGTGCGCAACGGTGTCGCCATCGGGACCACGGTTGCGCACGCGTCGGTACCCGCCCCGTCCGGGGCTCGGGCGGGCATGACGCTCGCGCACTCGTCCCCGTTGGTCGGCGAGTGCGCAGGCGTGTCGCCATGGGCGACCCTGGTTGCGCACGCGCAGAAGCGTCGCCGTCGAGTGCGCAGCCATGTCGCGGCGGGCGGGCTCGCTGCTGCACGGCCCTCCGTCATTGGGCACCGTGCAGCGGAGGACCCGCATAGCGAGCTCCGGACTGCACGGTGCCCCGCCCGACGCGACCGTGCAGCGAAGAACCCGGATACCGCGCTCCACACTGCACGGTGCCCCACTCGAAGCGACCGTGCAGCGAAGAACCCGGATACCGCGCTCCGGACTGCACGGTTGGCCACCGCGGCGAGCCGTGCAGCGACGTACTCGGGACGGGTCAGCGCACGCGCAACGTGAGGCGGCGGGCCGAAGCCGGCTCGCCGCTCGACCGCGGAGTCGCCGCGACCCGCAACGCGATCGTGCGCGCCGAGCGCCGGCGGAGCGTGCGACGGATCGCCTTCGACGGGCGGACCGGAACCGTGGCCGTCTGGCCCACCGGCACGCGGTAGTCACCGCGGGCCAGGGTCGTCACGCTGCGCTTGCCGTCGTGCCGCAGCCGTCCCACCGTCCGCAGGCGAACCGCGCCGCGGCAGGTCGTCGAGGCACGGCAGCGGATCCGCAGGGCGACCCGGCCGCCGCGCAGGTTGAGCCGCGGGTTGACGACCGCGACGGGCGACGAAGAGGACGCGGCCGACCCCGGGCCGTTCCCCCCGGAACCGGAGCCGGACCCGGAACCCGAGCCAGACGCCCCAGAGCCCCCGCCCCCGCCGCTGCCCGACCCCGAACCCGCTCCGGAGCCGAACCCGTCGCCCGATCCGGACCCGGAGCCGCCACCCGATCCGCCTCCGGCACCTCCGCCCACTCCCCCGCCCGTCCCGTCGACCCGGAATCGGTAGGTCTGGACGTCGGAGACCTCGCCGCCGCCGACCAACGTGCCGCTGACCCGGAACCGCAGCGCGTACGCGCCGGGCGCCGAGAAGGCCCAGTTGGCGTGCACGTGCGCGCCGAGCGGCACGGTCCACGCGTTGGTGGTCGGGAACGCGCCGTCGGGGTGCGACGTCGCGAACCGCTGGCCGATCCCACCGAACGGATCGGAGGCGAACAGGTGGAACCGCCCCGGCCCCTCGAACTGCTCGAGGGCGAACCGCAGCGGCCCGGCGAACCGCCCGGCCAACGACGGGTTCTCGGTCGACCAACCCGGCCAGACCAGGCGCGGGTCCTGGGTCTGCGGCAGGATCGAGACCCGCGATCCGGCGGCCGCGAGGAACGCGAAGTCCGGGCTCGCCGGGACCGGCACCTGGGCCTCCGGCTTGGCGACGAACAGCACGTCGGCAACGTCGCGAACGACCGCCGGACGAACCGTGTCGTCCTTGACCTTCAGCTGCAGCTGCCCGCCGACGAGTTGCGGGGCCAGGGCATCGACGTGGCCGGCGTCGAGGGTGGCCTGAGCCCCAGCCCCCACCGGGAGGGTAAGCACGCCCCCAACCACCACCGTGCCTGCGACGAACAGACGTGCGCGGCGACGAACGGGACCAGCGAGCGACACGACGTGCCGAACGCGGGGATCGGCGATACGGGATGCGGTGATCGGCATCGAACTTCCGCTCTGATCGAGAACGGGGCCGGGCGGGGCGCGCCGACGACCGGCGCGCCCCGCCGATCGGATCAGCGCCGGACCTTGACCACGGTCGTGCGCGACGCGGTCGGACGGTCGGCCGCGGTGGCGGTCGTCGTCACGCGCAGCCGCAGCGTGCCGCCGACCTTCGCGAGCGCGCGGCGGTGCGCGGCCTTCAGGCGCACCTTCAGCGTGCCGGTGCCGGCCCGCTTGACCTGGCGGGTCGCGGTGCCGAGCGTGACCTGCTGGGCGCCGCGCTTGACACGCAGGCCGATCCGGCGGGCGTCCCGGGCGGTGATCCGCACCGTGGTGCGCACCCGCGCGGCAGCGTCCGTGCGGTAGCGGACCGCCAGGCTGCCGCTGCGGCGCAGGCTGCTGCCGCGCACGGCCGCCTTCGGGCTCGGGACCGTCAGCCGGACCGCATCCGGGGTCGGTACGACCGGCGGAGCCGAGCTCGGACCGGACAGCGGCAGCGGCGGGGGCATCGGACCCGGGATCGGGTCCGGCTGCGGCTCCGGGGTCGGCGTCGGCGTCGGCGCGGGCTGCGGTTCCGGATCGACGTGGTAGCCGTGGTCCTCGACCGCCAGCGTCACCGGGGTCGACTCGGCGATCACCGCGTGGTCGTGGTCGTAGAGCTTGGCCTGGACCAGGCAGCCGTGATGGCGGATCTCCAGCGGCAGCGTCAGGGTCGCGGACAACGCGCCCGAGACGACCGTCCACGGGTTGTCGCCGCACTTGAGGAACCAGTGCCAGTGGTCCTCGCCGGTCTCCGGGTCCTGCTTGGCGGTCAGCGTCGCGACGTCGCCCGGGTGGTAGTGCGCCTTCAGGCCCTCGATCGTCAGCGTCGTTGCGGGCGTCTCCGACCCATGGTCGTGGACGTGCAGCGTCTCGGGCGTGGTCAGCGCGACGAGCGCGTGGTCGTGATCGAACAGCCGGGCCTGGATCAGGCAGCCGTCGAGCTCGGCCGTCGCCGCGAACGAGTGGCTCGCGGCCAGCGCGCCCGAAACCGTCTTCCAGGTCTGGTCGTCACCGCAGCGGGTGTACCAGTGGAAGTGGTCTTCGCCCGTCTCCGGGGTCTGGCTGGTGGTCAGCGCAACCGTGTCGCCGACCTCGTAGTGGTCCTCCAGGCCCCCGAGGCTCAGCTCCGGCAGGCCGCCGTTCGCAGCGGCCGGGTTGGGCAGATCGCCGACGTAGAAGACGTAGTCGGACGAGGCGGTCAGCGGCTCGCCGCCCTTGCGACCCTCAATGGCGAAGGTCAGTTGGTACAGGCCGGGCTTACTGAACGACCAGGCGGCGTGCTGGTGCTGGTAGGCAGTCGACCAGCCGTTGGGCCCGGTCACGCCGGGCCAGGCGGCGGCGTTCCAGGCGTCGGTCGTCGTGCTGGCGAACAGCCGCGGACCGCCGAAGGGGTCGGTGTCCCACAGGTGGACACCGGCGCCGGACGGGCGGACGGCCTGGACCAGGCGGAAGCGGAACCGCTGGTTCGGCGCCAGCTCGTCCATCTGGTTGAGCACCGACGCGTGCTGGGTGTCCCAGCCGGGCCAGATCACGCTGCCCTGGTTGGAGCCGCTGAGGTCGACGGTCCAGTGGGTGTCGCCGTCCTGCAGGCCGAGGAACGCGTAGGCCGGCGGCAGGGTCGGGATCGTCTGCTTGGCGCCGTCGTGAAGGTTCAGCAGGACGTCGTCGACGTCGCGGATCACGTGGCTCTCGGGGCTGTGGATCAGGCTGTCGTCGGCCAGCCGCAACTGCAGCTTGCCGTCCTCGATCGTTGGCGACAGGGCGTCGATGTGGCCCTGGGTCAGGACGTAGGGTCGCGCGGTCGCGGGGCCGGCGATCAGCGCCAGCAGGATCGCGAGCGCCGTCAGCGCGACGGCGGCGAGCCGCAGGGTGGGCAGGCGGAGGGTCATCGGTAGTTCCTTGTTCGTGGGGGATTCAGCCGACGCGGAGCGTCAGCGTGCGGGTGTCGCTGAGCCGCTTACCGGCCTGCGTCGTGGCGGAGATCGTGAAGGTCATCCGGTAGGTCCCGCGGGCGGTGAACGACCAGTTGCCATGGGCGTGCACGCCGAGCGGGATCGTCCGCGACTGCGGCGTGCGCTGGGCCGAGTCGAACAGCACGTTGGGCGTTCCGAACGACCCCGTCTGGTAGATCGCCACGTGTCCGGGACCGCGGACGCGGTCGAGCCGCCAGCCGACCGGACCGCGCAGCTGGCGCGTGCTGACCTGCTCGGTGTTCCAGCCGGCCCAGACGACGCCGCGCTTCTGGGTCTGCGGAATCAGCCAGACGGTCTGGCCGGGCCGGCCGATGAACGCCAGCGCGCGGCCGTTCGGCAGGCGGTACCGCGCCGCGTTGCCGACCCGGATCACGATGTCGCTCGGGCGGCGCCAGCGCACCCGCGAGCCGGTGTCGTCCTTGACCTGGAAGCGCAGGCGCCCGCCGACGACCCGGGCGGCGACCGCGTCGACGTGGCCGCTGGACAGCGTGATGGTCTTCGCCGACGCCGCGCCGGGGCCGAGTCCGACCGGAGCGAGTGAGGCCGGGCCGACGGCACCGGCGAGCAGTCCACAGGCGGCGACCGCGACGAGGCCGAGCCGACGAGTCGGCGCGTTCGCGGGACGTCCCGAGCCCCGCGAAGTAATAAGACTGAATCTCATTCTTGAGAAATTAGCGGATCAACGGGCGCCGCGCCGTGCCCCTGTCGTACCCTGCTCGGGATGTCCCGCGCCGAGTTCGACCAGAACTTCCCCTACGGCCTCGACCGTCCGCGGCAGGCCCGTGGGACGCTCAGCGCGGGGATGGGACTGGGCGTTCTGGCGCTCGTGCTCGCCTTCGTGCTCGGCGACCTTGGCGGCCCCAACGGCCTGGTCGTGCTGGTCCTGCTGATCGCCTTCGTCGCGACCTTCGTGGTCAGCGCCGGGCTGTTCCGCACGTCGCGGACGACCAAGGTCAAGGCCGCCGACCGGATGCTCGACGGGCTCGACCTGAACGGCGACGAACGTGCCGTCGACCTGGGCTGCGGGACCGGACTGCTCTGCGCGGGACTCGCCGTACGGCTGCCCGAGGGCTCGGTCGTCGGCGTCGATTCGTGGGTCGAGAACGACCTGCAGCCGACCGGCCGCGCGGTGGCCAAGCAGACGCTCCAGCTGGCCGGGGTCAAGAAGGTCAGCATCCTCACCGGCAGCGTGCGCGAGCTGCCGCTGGCCGACGCCAGCATGGACTTGGCGGTCTCCCGCGACGTGCTCGCGTCGCTGCCGAGCAAGGACGCCCGCCGCGAGGCGATCGCCGAGCTGGCGCGGGTCGTCGTCCCCGGCGGTCGCGTCACCCTGCTCGAGCCGTTCCGCAGCCGCGAGCTCGCCGCGCTGCTGACCGCCGCCGGGTTCAGTGACGTCCAGCGCAGCGCGCGCTGGTGGATCCTGATGCCGCCGCACCGCCTGGTCACCGCCAAGCGCTGACCCCACGGCACGCGGGACCGCCTGACGGCCCGTGCCCACCCCGGATCGTCACCCCGCGACCGCGTCGCCGCCGACCGGGTCCGACTCGGGTCCGCCCCGGCACCGCTTGGCGATCATCCCCTGGCGCGGCGCGAAGACCCAAGCGGCCAGGAACCCCGCCGTCAGCAGCAGCACGATCGTGCCGCCGGTCGGGTAGTCCCACGACCACGAGACATACAGCCCGAGCAGCGCCGAGAGCGCGCCGATCGCGGGCGCCAGCAGCATCATCACGGCCAGTCGGTCGGTCAGCAGCCGGGCGGTCGCGGCCGGCGTGATCAAGAGCGCCAGAACCAGGATGTTGCCGATCGTCTGGACGCTGATCACCACCGCCAACGTGACCAGCACGTAGAGCACCAGGTCGAGCCAGAAGACGGGCACGCCCATCGCCCGCGCCGACTCGCGGTCGAGCGAGATCGTCACCAGCTCCTTGTGCAGCACGAACAGGACGCCGAGCACCAGCAGACCCATCCCCGCCACCACCACGATGTCGCGGTCGGGGATGCCGGTGATCGAGCCGAAGAGGAACTGCTGCAGCGAGCCGGCGTAGCCGGGGGCCCGCGAGATGATCACGATCCCGAGCGCGAACGCCGCGACGAAGAAGACGCCGATGATCGCGTCCTCCTTGAGCCTCCGGTTCTGCGAGAAGACGGCGATCAGCACCGCGGTGATCACCCCGGCGACGGTCCCGCCGAGCACCAGGCTGCCGCCCATCACGAACGCCACCGCCAGTCCCGGAAAGACTGCGTGGGCGACCGCGTCGCCGATGAACGCCATCCCCCGCAGGACCACGTAGCAGCCGACCACGCCGCAGACGATCGACGACATCGTCGCGACCAGCAGCGCCTTCGGCAGGAACGCCAGGTCGGGATTGAGCAGGTCGCCGACGAACTCCGCCGGGGACATCAGGCCGCGACCGCCTTCAGGGTGCGCAGCAGCGGGCTCTCGGCGCCGACTCCGAAGGTCCGCATCCAGACGTCCGGGTCGTCGGCCAGCTCGTCCGCCCGGCCGTCGGCGACGACGGTGCGGTTGAGCAGGACCAGGCGGTCGCAGCCGAAGACCGCAGCGGCCAGGTCGTGGGTCGTCATCAGCACCGCGCGGCCCTCGTGGGCGAGCGACGCGAACAACGCCGAGAGCAGCTCCTGGGTCGGCATGTCGAGGCCGGTGAACGGCTCGTCGAGCAGCAGCACGTCGGGCTGCAGCGCCAACGCACGGGCGACCAGCACCCGCTGCCGCTGTCCGCCCGACAGCTCGCCGGCCGGCCGCGAGCGCAGCTCCCCCATCCGCACCCGCTCGAGCGCCTCGTCGACCGCCCGCCAGTCGTCCACGCCGGGACGACGCCGGAGCCCGAGCCGCCCGGTCCGCCCGGTCATCACCACCTGCTCGATCGACAGCGGGAAGTCCCAGGCGAACTCGTGGCGCTGCGGCACGTAGCCGATCGGGATCCGGCCGGGCGCGGCCTTCCGACCGTTCACCGTGACGGTTCCGGCGTCGGGACGCAGCAGCCCGAGCGCGGTCCGCAACAGGGTGGTCTTGCCCGCCCCGTTGGGACCGAGCAACCCGACCAGCTCGCCGCGGTCGACCCGCAGCGTCGCGTCTTGGACGGCCAGCCGTCCGCCGAGGCGAACCGTCACGCCGTCGATCGCCAGCACGGCGCTCACGCGTCGTCCTTGGTCCGTGCGTCGGCCGACCGGGAACCGTCGTTGGTCCGGTCACCGCCGAGCCGGTCACCGGGCCGACCGTCATCCATCCGTGCTCCACGCGCGCGGGCCCGGGCTCGGCGGCCACGGACCAGCGTCGCGGCGAGGACCGCTCCGAGCAACAGCGCGACGGCCACGATCGCGACCACCATCCCGCCCGATCCCCCGCCCTCGTCGTCCCCTCCATCGGTCGCGGCCGCCGCGGCCGTCGGCTCCGCCTCGTCCGCCTCCGCCTTCGGTCCGGTCCAGCGGGCGGCCGAGGCAGCGGCCGGCGTCGCGCCCCGCCCGACCGCGAACCGCAGGTCGCGCGTGTCGCTGACCGTCGTCCCGTCGACCAGCTCGGCGGCGATCCGCACCCGCACCAAGTACGTGCCGGGACGCGAGAAGACCCAGTTGGCGTGGGTGTGCGTATTGACGTCGACCCAGGCGGGCTTCGGCTTCGCGGTCGAGTCCCAGAGCAGCTGGGGATCGCCGAAGTCGCCGGACTGCAGGTAGACGACCAGGTCGCCGGGGCCCTGGACCCCGGTCAGGGTCATCGTCACCCCGCGGTCGATCCGCTCCATCACCTCGGGGTCCTGGGTGTTCCAGCCGACCCAGACCACGTCCGGGTCCTGGGTCTGCGGCACGACGTGGACGCGGTCGCCGGGCTTGGCCGGCAGGAATCCGTAGGTCTCGTCGTCCGGGACCGTCTGCAGCGCATCGTCGGTGACCTGCAGGACGGTCCGCTCGGGACGCCTCCAAACGCTCGGGTCGCCGCCCTCCGCCTTCGCCTGGTCGTCGTGGATCAGCAGCGTCCAGCGCCCGTCGACGAACCGCGGGCCGATATCGACGTGCCCGCTCGCCAGCGTCTTCTGACCGCGCGCGACCACCTGCTCGGAACGGATCGCCTGGTCCAGGTTGGGGTCCTCGTCGGTCTGCCCGGCCGCGGGGCTCGCCAATCCCAACGCGCCGATCAGCGTCGCCGCGAGGACGACGGCGCCGAGGCCGCGAAGCGGACGGGATGAAGGGGTGCTGCTCATCGGGGTTCCTCGGTACGGAGTTCGGAGAATCGTCGGGCGGCGGTGCGCTTCGTGGCCGGACGGATGGATCGGGACGGTGCCGGACGGGCGATCGGTCGACCGGCTCACGACAGGCACCGCCGCAGCGAATCCGCGTTGAACCGCATCAGGGCGACGTAGTCGGTGACGCGGTCGTCGAAGGTGTCGCCGTAGATCGGGCAGACCGCGACGCCCTCGTCACGAGCGACCTCCTCGAGGGTCGACGAGCGGGCCGCCAGGTTCGGCTCGAGGAAGACCGCCGGCACGCGCAGGTCGCGGATCGTGCGCAGCAGCTTGCGCCGGTCGGCCAGCGACGGCTCGACCGCCGGGTTGGGCGTGACGAAGCCCGCGATCGCGATTCCGTACGCCTTACCGAGGTAGCCGAACGCGTCGTGCGTCGTCACCAGGTGGCGCCGCTGCTTCGGGATCGCGCGGATCTGCTCGCGCACGTAGCCGTCGAGCCGCTCGAGCCGCGCCAGGTAGGCGGCGGCGTTGCGCCGGTAGTCGCGCGCGCCGGCCGGATCGACGTCGATCAGCGTGTCGCGGATCAGCTCGACGTAGGCCATCACGTTCCGCACGTTCTGCCAGAGGTGCGGGTCGATCTCGCCGTGGACGTGCTTGCCCAGGACGGCCTGCGGCAGCTGGTAGATCGGCGCCCCGGCGCGTCCGAGGAAGCGAAACGCCCGGTCGCCCGGCACCTCGGCGAGCGCCTTCGGCGGGACCGAGATCACCGCGTCGTCGGCGGCGACCTCGCGCTGGGCGTGCTCGCCCCCGCCCGCCGGATCGTGCAGGGCGAGGATGCCCCCACGGTCGAGGTCGACGGTCAGGTCGGCGTGCCCCTGGTCGAGCACGGTCGCCCCCGGGCGGCCGCCCGTCGACGGTGGTACCCCCACGGCGAAGGTGAAAGTCGACTCCCCCAGCGCGATCGGTCGCGAGGTCGGGTCGACCTGCAGCGTGGCCCGGAACGTGACGCGATAGGTCCCGGGCGCGGTGAAGACCCACGACATGTGGGTATGCGCGTCGACCGGCAGCCGCGCGGTGTCGTCGCGGAAGCCGTCCCCCGCGTCGAATCCGTCGCTCGAGTCGAAGAAGACCTCGGGCTCGCCGAACGACCCGGTCAGGTAGCCGAAGACGTCGCCCGGTCCGGTCGCGGCGACCGCCGACAGCCGCACGTCGCTGGTCCGGGTCGCGCCGTGTCGCTCGCCCCGTCCCCGGGCCCGCAGGCCGAGCCAGATCGTGTCGAGGTTGACGTTCTCGACCAGCGGGATGATCTCGGCCGCGTACTTGACCGCGTCCTCGGCCAGCGAGACGTTGGGGACGCCGTCGCGCAGGTTGGCGTCGAGCGTCTTGATGATCCCGTGCTGCTCGAGCAGCATGTAGTTGCTGAAGGCGACGTCGGCGTAGACCACGTCGCGGACCCCGCGCAGCGTCGGCTCGAAGGCGTGCGGGTCGGCGCCGTCGGGCACGATGCTCGCCACGCGCACCCGCTCCCTGCCGACGTTGGCGACCAGGTCCCGCAGCAGCCCGGTGGTGGCCACGACCTGCAGTCGATCGTCGGCGGCCGAAAGTCGATCGCTGCTGCCGCAGGCGGTGAACAGGGCGGCGCAGACGGCCAGCAGGGCGACGAGCGGCCGATGCACCCGGCGAGCCTAGCAAGGAATAGGACTCAGTCTTATGTTGGTCGGCAGGCGTGCCCCTATGCCGACCGCTGCCGGGCGACTCGGGCGTGTCAGGCGTTGCGAAGGAGTCGACGGAATCCGACGTACGAGCTCCGGTCGGCACGGTCTGCCGCGCCTGCCGCCGCGGGACGCTCGCTCAGGTGAGGTCGCGGACCAGGACGACCTGGTCGCGGTCGTCCCCGGCGGCGACCCGGATCGCGCCGGGGATCCGGGCGACCTCGTGGTAGCCGGCGCGCGCGTAGAAGTGCTCCAGCCCCTCCCCACCACGGACCGTCAGGTGCAGCTTCTCGAGGCCGGCGTCCGCGGCGATCCGCGCCGCGCCGTCGAGCAGCACGCCGCCGAGGCGCGCGTTCTGGAACTCCGGGTGGATCTGCACGCGGATCACCCAGCGCCAGTGCTCGGACAGCAGACGGTCGTTGTCCGCCAGGATCACGAAGCCCGCGACGATGTCGTCGTCCGGGGCGAGTGGATCGGGCCGCTCGACGCCGGGTCGCGCGGGATCGACGTCCGCCCGCGGCACCCGCACGACGATCAGCCAGTCGCGACGGTCGTGGATCCGGCGCAACGCGGCGTCGAGCGCCGGAGCGACGTCGTGACGGTCGACCGGCGGGACGAAGCCGACCCAGCCACCGGCGTTGCTGACGTCGGTCCAGATCGTCAGCAGCCGCTGGCGCAGCCGGGCGTCGACCCGCTGGACCCGCTCGACGCGGGCGTGGCCGAAGGGCGGTTGGCGGTCGGCGGGTTCCGAGGGAGCGGCAGGAGACGTCATTGCAGGCCCAGTTCCTTAGGGTACGTCTTGCGGTAGTCCTTCTGGGCCTGCAGGACCTTCTGGACGTAGTGCCGGGTCTCGGGGAACGGGATCTCGCCGACCCGGAACGGCTGGCCCTTGGCCTCGGCCTCGGCCTTCCACTTGGCCGCATTGCCCGGGCCTGCGTTGTAACCCGCGGCGGCCAGCGCGACGTCGCCGTCGAACCGCTGCAGCATGTCGCGCAGCCGCCACGTGCCGTAGCGGACGTTGACCTCCGCGGTGTGCAGGTCGCCGACCTGGAACGAGTTGGCGCCCGACTCGCGAGCGATGTCGCTGGCGGTCTCCGGGGTCACCTGCATCAGGCCCAACGCGCCGGCCGACGACTCCTGGTTGTCGCGGAACCGCGACTCGGCGTAGATCACGGCGGCGACCAGCGCCGGGTCGAGACCCTTCTCCTCCGCCTGCTCGCGGATCAGCTCGGTGTGGTCGATCGGCAGCCGGACCGTATCGACCACGTCCTGGACCTGCGGACGGAACGCGACCACCGCGACCACGACCAGGCCGACCAGCGCGCCCAGCACGAGCAGCGCCTTGAGAGCGCCTCCGGACGAGCGTCGCTTGGGCGCCGGCCGACGCGCGCCCGACGCGCGGCCGCCGTTCCCG
>JBAZOW010000011.1:0-25654 GCA_041648495.1 Patulibacter sp. | reverse complement strand
GGTCGCGGCTCTCGGCGTCCGACACGAGCACCATCACGTGGGCGTTGTCGCCGGGTGCGGGCGGATGCTTGCGCTGCTTGCCGCCCTCGGCGGCGGTGAACTCGACCGCCTCCTTCATCGCGGCGACCTCGACCTGGACATCGCCCTCGGTCGTGGTCCCGAGCTTGACCGAGGCCATGTCGCCGTCGCCGTGCCCGCCGTGGGCGTCGCCTTCGGCCGTGTCGGAGCCGTGCTCGGCGTGATCGTCAGCGGCCTCGTCACGGTGCCCGGCGTGATCGCCGGCGTCCGGGGTGGTCGCGGTCTGGGCCGCCGGCGTGGTGCTGCCGGACGCCTCGACGTTCGGCGCGTCGTCGTCGGAGCCGCAGGCGGTCAGCAGCAGGGTGGTCGCGACGCAGAGCGCGACCGGAATCGGAGCGGTGAAGCGGTACATGATGGTCCTTGGGACGCAGTGATCTGAGGATCCGGACGCCGGAGGGCATCGACGGACCACGGGGTCCGAGCGCCGAAGGGCGCCGACGGACCGAGCGAGGAGGAGCTCTAAATCACTGCGGGCGGTGGCCGAACGGCCAGCGCGTAGGCGAGCGTGATGCCCACCGGACGAACGATGTCGCTGAGGACGGGGCGCGCGATCCGCCCCGGGGCGCGGACCGGACGGGCCCGCATCCGGCGCGAGCGGGCCCGGGCCAGCTGCTCCTCGCCGGGGAACAACCCGGCAGCGAGGAAGGCCAGCAGCACCAGCGCCGGCGCCAGCAGCAGCGCGACCGACGGCGACGCCAGCGCGACGCCGCCGAGCAGGGCCACGACCGCGAGCGCGCCGAGCACGGCGCGCAATCCCGGACGTTGGTGGCCCAGCCGCATCGCGGCCGAACAGTAGCGGACGTTCCACGACCCGCCGCTCTCGCCCCGGACGGAGCCCCACCCCGCCGGGCCCGATGCCGACCCTTCCGGCTACGCTTGCCGGAGATGTTCCGTTCCCGGTACATCCCGGTGCTGCTCGCTGCGGCCCTGCTCGCCGTCGCGCTGCTCGCGGCCCCCGAGCTCGTCGTGCCCGGCGCGCTCTCCTGCGCGCCCGCGCTGGTCCTGCTCGGCTGCCTCTGGCTCGGCCGGTTCCCCGGACACGAGCGGCTGGTCCGCTGGATCACGCGCCGTCGCCGGCCCCGCCGCTCGCTCGGCGGCATTCTGACGCCCACGGTCGCCGCGGCCCCGGTCCGCTGCCCACGCGGCGGCCGATTGCTCGGCTCGCAGCTGGCCGTCCGCCCGCCGCCGCTGACGGTCGTCCCGGCCGTCTGACGCTCGACACCCCAGACCGCCGCGGCGCGCTGATCCCAGCGCCCTGACCGCTCCGGACGTCCCCGCCCGGAGCCGCACCCGTGCGGGTGCCCGACCCTTCCCGGTTCGGCGATCCGATTCGCCGGCCCGACCGTCAGGACCGTTCCCATGCCCTTCGTCCTCGGCAGTACCTGGCCAGCCCAGCTGGCCGTCGTGGTTCCCATCGTCGCCGCCTACGCGGCGGTCTTCCTGATGCTGCTCCGCAACGCGCGCCGGGCTCCCGGCGGATCGCGGATCGGCTGGCGTCACTTCGTCCCGTTCACCGCCGGGGTGCTGGTGGTGCTCGTCGCCGCGACGCCCCCGTTGTCGTCCCAGGCGGACAGCTCGCTGGTCGCGCACATGCTCCAGCACGTGCTGATCGCCGACCTGGCGGGCGCGCTGATCGTGCTCGGTCTGCGTGCCCCGCTGCTCTCGCTCGGCCTGCCCCGGGCCGTCCTCCGGGCGATCGCCCCCGGCGGCCGCTGGGGCACGGTCGTGCAGCGGATGACCAACCCGTGGTTCGCGATCGGCCTGTTCGCATTCATGCAGTGGACCTGGGCCGTCCCCGCGCTGCTCGAGGCGACCGCAACCAGTTCGGTGCTGCACCTGCTGCAGCACGCGCTGCTGTTCTACTCCGGCCTGCTGCTGTGGTGGGTGATCATCGACCCGCTCGGCCACCGACGCCACCGCCCGGGCATGCACCGGGTCGCGCTGGTCGGCCTGTCGCGGCTGGCGACCGTCGCGGTCTGCCTGCCGCTGACGTTCCTCGACCGCGAGATGTACCCGAAGTACGCTGCCGCGGCGGTCGAGCGTGGACTCGACCCCGTCACGCAACAGCAGCTCGCGGGTGCCGCGATGTGCCTGCTCGAGATCATCATCTTCGGCATCGCCTTCGGGGCGGTGCTGATCGACGCGCTGCGCCGCGAGGAACGGCACGAGCGGGTCCGCCAGCGCGCCGCCGGACGAACCTGAGCGGGCTCGGGCGGGTCGACGGACGTCCGTCGACTCGCCCGTCCCGGTGGTCCTCAGCGACGCCCGTCGACCGCGGGCCAGCGCACGTCCAACCGCGACGGCTTCGGCCCCGACCGGGTCAGCCGCGTGGCCTCGTCGGCCCCGAGTCGCGGGGCGAGCACCAGGAACGCGACCGAGCCGGCGACGTCGTCGATGCCGACCGCGTCGTCGCCGACGGTCAGGCGCCGGGCGCCGAGCTCCCACAGGCTGCCGACCGCGCCGGCCGCCCACGACGGCGCGTCCGGCCCCTCCTCGGTCCCGGGCGCGCCGTGCTCGATCGCCGTCACCAACCGGTCCCGTAGGTCGCGACGGGCCTCGTTGACCCGCAGGCTGTCCTCGACCGGATCGACGAGGCACCGCCAGGCCCGCTGCGGATCGGCCTCGATCGCGGCCAGGAAGACCCCGATCACCGTCGTCACGCGGCCGGCCCACCCCCCGGCCACCTCGGCCGTACGCTCGTCGATCAGCCGCGCGAACTGCGCGAGCGCCTGCTCGACGGTGACGGCGAGGTATTCCTCCCGCCGCGGGATCCGGGTGTCAGGGGTGGGAACGACGGTCGTCATCGGGTCACCGCGCCGCCTTCGCGGGCTTGACCGTGACCGTGCGGGTCACGACCCGGGCCGTGCCCTGCTTCGGGGCGTACCGCACCCGGAGTCGCACCTTCACCGCGCTGCCCCGCGCGAGCGAGCGCACGCTCGCCCGGTTCAACCGGGCCGAGACCGTCGCGGTGTCCGCGGCGCGGATCGTGCGCTTGGCCGTCGCGACTCCCGATCCGCTCACCTGCAGCGAGCCCGGACCGATCCCGACCACCCGGACGCTGACGCGCTGCCGGGTGGCGGTGGTGCCCTCGACGCCGAAGCGGCACCCCGGCGCCGTCGCACGGAACTGCGCGTCGTGCTCGCCGCCGGTGTGCCCCGCGTAGCCCACGCGGGTCGTTTTCTGCTGCGCGCAGACGCCGTTCGCCGTCTGCAGCACCGCACCCGCGCCCGACTTCAGGCTGATCCGCACCCGGGACACGGGAGCATCCGGGATGCCGCTGAACGTCGCCACCAGCAGCTGCGGGCGCGACGAGGTCACCGACGAGGTGGCCCGCAGGTCCAACGGCACGCCCTGACCGTCGAGCTTGATGTACAGCCCCGGCAGGGTCGCGATCGTCCGACCGTTCGCCGTGCGCTCACCACGCACGAAGTAGATCGGGCCCTTCAACGGCTCGTGCAGAGCCGGCGTCTCCGCCTCGGCCCAGCCGATCCGCGTGCTCTCCGGGCAGGCACGCGCCGCCGCCTGCGCCGGCTCGCACAGTGCACCGGGCTTGTTCGAGTTGGTCGTATTCAGCGCCAGGCTGGGCGGCAGCGTGACCTGGACCTGCTGCAGCCCGGACTCGCCGAACGCCTGGGTCAGCTCCGCCTCGATCCCGGGCGCCCCCTTCTTCCCCAGCTGCTTCGCGCCGCCGGTGATCGCCATCGTCAGCGACGGCTTCAACGGCACCCGATCGCACCCCTGCGCCTGGTAGTGCACCGCCGGGGTGGCCTGCGCCCCCGCGTTGCTGGTCAGGGCGCCGGTGATCCGCATCGGCCGGCAGCTCGTCGGGTTGAAGATGAACCCCGGCCGATCCAGGGTGATCGCCACGCGCTGCAGGTGCAGCGGCACGCCGCCCACGATCGTCGGCAACGGGTCCGACAGCGCGACGGCGCGCGCCACGTTCGCGTCGACCATCAGCCGTGCGCGCACCACCACGGTACCGAGATCGAACGGACCGGCCTGGGCCGGGACCACGATCGACAGGCTGAACGGTGCGCCGCGGTACGGCCCCGAGAGATACACCTGACCGTCGAGCGCGTACGGAGCGGACCCGGTGCCCGCGGCGACCGTGGTCGATCCGATTTGCGACGCCGCGGCACAGGTGCCGGCCGCGGCCTGCGCCTCGGCGCAGAGCGGGACGCTGCCCAGCGCCCCCAGCAGTCCCGACGGCAGCTCGAGGCCGATCCGCGAGAGATCCTGCTGGCCGTCCGCGCGCTCGACCGCCATCGTGAACGGCGAGAACTGCCGGGCGAGCGGGTTGAGGGTGCCGGCGGACAGGCGGGGGCTGAAGCCCTGCGTACCGCAGCCCTGGTCGATCGCGAAGGTCGACCGATCGCCGGCGGTCGCGCCGGACCATCCGGTCGCCGCGAGCTCGGCGGTCCGCTCGCCGCAGGTCATCGGGTTGACCAGCGCGGCCCGCTCGCCGCCGTCCAACCGCAGCGACAGCTTCGAGAACGGCAGCTGCGGGTTGTCGGCGAACGTCGTCGTCAGCTGCCCGGTCCGCGGGTCGGCCTTGACCTGTCCGCGCAGCTTGATCCGCACACCCGACTCGGGGTCGTGCGCAACCAGGAACATCCGGTACATCTCGCCGGACGCGGGATCCTGCGACTGCTGGTCGCCCATGTAGACCGTTCCGGTCAGCGGGTCGGACAGCAGCGGCGAATCGATCCGCACGTCGCCGATCCGGCTGGCCGACGGACACGACTCCGCGCCCGCCTGGCCCTCACCGAGCTGCGCGTCGGTACAGACGTCGAGCCCCCGCGCCCGGCCTGGCGAGATCGCCACGCCCTCGGGCAGGGTGACCGTCGCGTCGCGCACCTGCGACGTGGTCAGGTCGTCCGGACCCTCGTTCTGGGGAACCTCCAGATCGATCGCGTAGCCCGACGGCTGACCGGCCACCGGCGAATCCGGCGTCACGCTCAGCGTCGGTGCGAACGGCAGCTGGTCGCAGCCCGTGAGGCCCTCGCTGATCCGCGGCGTCGCGGTCAGGGTGCGCTCCGGCTGCTGCCACGAGCTGATCGCGATCGACGCGTCGAGCGGGGCGCCGCAACGGGTCGGCGCCCAGATGAACGGCAACCGCGGACCGGCGCCGGGCCCACCGTAGAGGCGGCCCATCGTGGTGAACAGCGGCCCCGGCCCGTTGTGGTCCGCCGGCACGCCCCAGAGCGTCAGCGACTGGCCCCAGATCATCGCCGAGGTCGCGACGCCGTCGACGTTGGAGACCAGCCGGTAGCCGCCGTCGGGCGTGACCCGGACGTCGATCACGACCGAGATGTTGATGATCCAGAAGCCGAGCCGGGCGGCGACGCCCTTCGGGGCCGGCAGCCGGTGCACCAGCATCGGCGGGAGCGGCAGTCCGCCCGGAGACGGCATCGGTGACTGCGCCAGCTTGAGGGACGCCTCGCCGACCGCGGTCTCGAGCGGGCAGGTCAGGGTGTCCCGCGCCGTGCCCTCGCAGATCGGGGTTGCGTTGAGGCTGCCGATGATGCCCGGCGGGATCTCGACCTCGACGTCCTTCAGCGACTCGGACGGAACGACGTTCCCGTTGTCGTCCGGTTCCGAGGGGGTCAGGTCGAAGGCGACCCGCAGGTCGGGGTGCGCTCCGGCCTGCGACTGCGGATCGCCGGTTGCGTCCAGCAACTCGACCGCGGCCGAACCGGGGATGAAGCCGAACTCGGCGGCGCCGGCGGACGCCGGGGCCACGACGCCGACGGTCGCGAGGGCCGCGAGCAGCCAGCGCCCACGGCCGGATCGGGAGGTGGTCGTCGCGCGCATCAGGAGCCCTTCTTCGTCGTCCGCACCGTCAACGCCGTTCGCACGCTCTGCGCGTCGCCGCGCTCCGGCGTCAGGCGCACCCGCAGGTTCAGGCGCAGCCGCCCTCGGCGTTCGACCGTCCGTCGACCGAGGGTGCTCAGCCGGACCTGCACCGTGTACGTGCCGGCGCGCTTGGCCGTGCGGCTCGCCTGCCGCACGCCGGAACCGCTGATCCGCAGCTCGCCGGCGACCGGCGTGCGTACGCGGATCCGAACGACGGACCCGTTTGCCCGCCGACTGACGACGCTCGGCTTGGGCGCGGGCGGGGTCTTCGGCCGAACCGGCGGCACCGCGCCGCGACTCATCGGGACGGGCAGCAGACTGCCCGGCACGATCCCCGGCCGCGGGCCGCCGAGGTCCAGCGGAGCGGGCGGCGTGCAGTCTGCGCAGACCGGGTCGGGCGGGAAGCCGCCGCCACGACGGTAGCTGTAGAGGTCGGGCACGGGCGCATCGTCGTCCTGCGGCAGCAGCGACTGCCGGGTGATCACGAAGACGTCGGTGCCCTGCGGCGAGACGCCGACGAAGCGGGCGTCTCCCTGCGCGGACCCGGCGACCATCAACCGCACCTGACCCTCGTGGTACTCGTAGACGCTCGCCGGACCCTCGGGGGCGGCCGACGTCAGCGCCGCGGTGCTCATGAAGTAGAACCGTCCGTCGGTGGTGAAGCTGCTGGTCCGCGCGTTGCCGGCGGGGGCCGGGGATGCCGTGTCGCGCGTACCGAAGCTGGCCGTCCCCCCGGACGACGCGCCCGGCCGGCAGGAGACGCAGGTCAGCGTGCCCTCCGCGCCCTTCGCGGCGTCGTAGAGGTACATCTGCTGTCCGCTGTGGCCGTCGATCCCGCTGTCGCTGAGGAACGCGAACCGCTCCCCGTCCGGCGACAGCGTCGCGGTGCCGTTGCCGACGTCGAAGTTCCCGACGTCCGTCGCGACCTCGCGCGGCTCGCCGTCCTCGAACACCATCAGGTTGTTCAACCCCGAGCTGTTCTCCACGTAGTAGAGCCGCTCGAGATCCGGGGCGACGCCCATCTCGGACATGGCGGCCGGAACCGCCCCCTGGTACTCGAGCGCGTCGGTGGCGACGTCGTAGCGGTAGATCCCGGATCCCGTCGTGGGAGCGTCGTCCGTGAGCGGCGTGCCGCAGGCCAGCAGGATCCCGCCGCCGTCCGCCGTCATGCCGAGGAACCGGTCGGCGCTGTCGCACGCGGTACCGACCGGATCGCCCGCCCTCCGCGAGCGGTTGACGACCACGGTGCTCGCGTTCGGTCGCAGCGCATCGCGGCGCAGGTACAGCACAGGCTGGGGGTTCCCGAAGGCGTCGGCCGGGTTGAACGCGACGGTCTGGCCGTCGTCGCTCATCGCGGTCGCCGCGCGCAGTGGGCGGTTGACCTCGCCCGCGGGCCGGGCACCGGGCAGCGCCACGTTGCCGGGACCGAAGCCGATCTCCACGGTCCGCTCACCGTCGCGGACGTAGAGGCGCTGGTTGTTGTCGCCCCCCGACCCGAGCAGCAGCAGGCGCTGGCCGTCCGGCGACACCGCACCCACGTTGGCGTCGCGGAGCTCGCCGTCGGGGGCCAGGACGTCTCCGGACAGCCAGTCGACGGCGCCGTGCGGACCCACGCGGTAGACGTTCCGGGCGTCGCCACCCGGACGGAACGCGCCCGGTACGAACGGATAGCTCGTGATCTCGATCAACGAGTCGAGCTGCGTGTCCGCCGTGACGAAATCTGCGGTGTTCAGCGACGAGGGAATCCGATCGGCGTTCGGCCGCGGCTGCATCCCGAGGGTCTCCCAGCCGGTGGCCCCGCGCCGGGCCCGGTAGAAGGTGGGACCCGGGTTGTTCTGCACGTCCGCGAACGGACCCAGCGACTGCATGATCACGCCGCCGTCCTCGTTCCCGGCGACCTGGAGCACGTGGTCGACCGGCTGACCGCCCTTGTCGACCGGCGACACCATCTCCAGCACGCGGTCGCTCGGCGGCGCGGCCGGGGTTGGGCGCGAGTCGATCGGGACCGCGGCCGACGCCGGGCCGGCGTGCGCGGCGGCCAAGGTGCCCGCCAGCAACATGCTGGTCCCCGTCGCCAGCATGCGGCGTCGCGACGCACGCACGGCGCGCCCTGCGCCCCCTGAGGGCGACTCGTTCCTGATCTTCACGTGCTTCTCCCTGGTTGCCCGGCGGCCCGCGCGGTACTCATCCGCCGACGAGCTACGCGTTGTGTGCGAACCGCATGAAGCGCAACCGTAGAGCGCGAACAGTACAGCTGTCAACTGAGAAGGTAAGTGGGAACTCCGTTGAGAGACACGGGCGCAAACACGCACGCGGTACACCTGCGCCGGCGTACGTACCGGTCGCGGCCGAACGCGCCCTCCAGAGCTCGTCGGCGGCGGCTTCCCCACGCGTGGGACCGGCCGACGACGGGGTAATCATCGATCTCCGCAGATGGCGTCGCGAGCCCTCGTCCGCTCTCGGCCCGCCGGGTGGCCGTCCCGGCCGGCCGCCACCGGACCGAAGAACCGCTCCCGTCGCGTACCATGCCTACGTGCTCCGCCGACTATCCCTGGCGATCCTTGCCGTGACGCTGCTCGCGTCCGGCCCGTTCTCCGGTGCCGCTGCGGCGAGCGGGGATTCGGCGCCGCAACTCCCGCCGACCGCCCCGCTGACGGCGACCGCCAACCCCGGCGCGCTGCCCACGCTCGAGTGGTCGCTACGCGGATCGAGCGACCAGATCAACGTGCTGCCGAACCTGCAGTGCGACCTCGGTCCGGACCGGCCCGGGTCGTACCTCGACGCCGGCGACCCCTGCCTCTGGGTGGTCGACCACCTGGCCCCGCTGCCCGGCGGAACCCCCGCCGGCTGCGCCGCCGCGCGTGAGCCGGGGGTCGGCGGACCCGCCTCCTACGCCTCGTGGCGTTGCGACATGCGCCAGTTCCGCGACGTGGTGATCCGCGCCGCGCAGAACGCCAACGATCGCTCGTTCGTGATGTTCAACACCCAGGCGACCGGCGGCTCGGGCCGCTGCGCGACGATCCCGATCACGGTCCTGCTCGGCAGCGGCACCGGGGAGCTCCAGGCCGCCGACGGCTGCGCCCAGACGATCCGCTGCGAGACCGTCTACCGCGGCGTGGTCAAGGCCGATCCGCTCGACACGGTGACCGGCTGCACCACGCCGCCGCCCGGTTCGCCGCCGGGGTCCGGAGGGAGCGGTTCCGGTGGAGGCGGAGGAACCGGAGCGGGTGGCGGTGGCGGCGGCCGCGGCGAAGGCGGTCTCGGTGGTGGCGGCGGGTCGAGCGTTCCGCCCGCGCCTGGCGGCGGCACCAAGACCGGCAGCGGCTCCGGCACCAAGACGAAGCCCGAGCGCACCGGGCGCGCGTGCCCCGGGGCGTCGAGCGGCCGCAAGGGCAACAGCCCGCTCTACTCGGTCTACATCAAGGCCCAGGGCAAGCGCGGGATGAAGATCTACGTCCACATGCGCCGCGCGGTGCCGATCACCGTCGACGTGCGGATGCGCCGCAGCGGTGGCGCGAAGGTCGTCCGCTGGGTCTCGCGCTGCGCCAAGAAGGGCAACAACGTGATCACCCTGCCCAACGCCACGGGCGGGGCCCAGAGCCGGCGCAACTACCGCGTGATCGTCAAGTCGCCCAACAGCACCTACCCGCTCCGCTCGAGCTGGGAAGCGCTGCCGCGGCGGTAGTCCGTCCCCGCCGCGGGGAGAGGCCCGCCTCAACTCCTGCTGATGTGGATTCGGCCCGTCGGTGGGGCGAGATCCGCATCAGCTCGCGCAGCTCAGGGGAAGACCACGACCTGCCGCACGCCCTCGCCGGCGGCGAGTCGCTCGAAGCCCTCGTTGACCTGGTCGGGCGCCAGCCGGTGGCTGAGCAGGCGGTCGACCGGCAGACGACCGGCGCGGTAGAGCGCGACGAACCGCGGGATGTCGCGCTGCGGCACGCACGAGCCCAGGTACGAGCCGCGGATCGTCCGTTCCTCGGCGGTGATCGTGACCGCGGGGATCTGCAGCTGCGCCGACGGGTCGGGCAGTCCGACGGTCGTGGTCTGCCCCGCGCGCCGGGTCGCCGCGTAGGCCTGGGCCAGCACCGCCGCACTGCCGACGGTCTCGATCGCGTGGTGGACCCCGCCGCCGGTCGCTGCGCGGACCGCCGCGGCCACGTCGACCCCGTCGTCGGCCGCGATCACCGTCGTCGCGCCGAGCTCGCGGGCCAGGGCCAGCTTCTCCGACACCCGGTCGACGGCCACGATCGGCTGGGCGCCCGCCGCCACCGCGCCGAGCAGCGCGGCCAGGCCGACCCCGCCGAGGCCGAAGATCGCCACGCTCTCGCCCGGCGTGACCCGCGCCGCGTTGACGACCGCGCCGACCCCGGTCAGCACCGCGCAGCCGAACAGCGCGGCGATCTCCCACGGCAGCTCCGGGTCGATCGGCACCACCGAGCGGGTCGAGACCACGACGTGCTCGCTGAACGCCGAGACGCCGAGGTGGTGATGGACCTCCTCGGACGGAACCTTCGCCCCGGACGCGCCCTTCGCGTCGGCGCCGAGGCCCGCCGCGGTCCCGGATCCGTCCGTCCCCGCCGTCGCCGACCCGCCGATCGTCCGCAGCCGTCGGCCACCCGCGAGCAGCTCGCCCGCGCCGTTCGCGGCGGCCCCCGGACCGCAGAGCGCGGGTCGACCCTCGGCGCAGAACTCGCACGACCCGCAGGTCGGCACGAAGGTCAGCACCACGTGCTCGCCGATCCGGCGGTCGGTCACGCCCGGTCCGACGGCGACGATCTCGCCGGCCGCCTCGTGTCCGATCGCCATCGGCGTCGGGCGCAGGCGGGACCCGTTGATCGTCGACAGGTCCGAGTGGCAGAGCCCGGCGGCGCGGACCTTGACCCGAACCTCTCCGGGACCGGGGTCCGCCAGCTCGAGCGACTCCCAGCGCAGCGGCTGGCTGGCCGAGTACGGACGGGCGAGTCCGGCCTGACGCAGGACCGCGGACTGGATCTTCATGCGGGGACCTCCGGGTGAACGGCGGCGACGGTCGTGGTTCGACGGCCGTCGAAGACCGCCGCCGTACCGGCAAGGCGGGTCACGACGTGCCCTCGGGCGGTGCGACGAGCAGCCGTTGCAGCGCATCCCGCAGCTGCCCCTCGATCGGCGTCGACTTCCGGGTCTCGCGGTCGACGAAGACGTGGACGAACCAGCCGGTGGCGATCGGATCGGCCTGTCCCTCGCGGAACAGCCCGATCTCGTAGCGGACGCTCGACCGCCCGAGCTTGCCGACCCGCAGCCCGGCGTCGACGGTCTCGGGGAACGCGACCGAGGCGCGGTACGTGCAGTGCGACTCGGCGCAGAGCCCGATCGTCTCGCCCCCGTGGATGTCGAGCCCGCCCTCGTCGATCAGCCAGGCGTTGATCACGGTGTCGAAGAACGCGTAGTACTCGACGTTGTTGACGTGCCCGTAGATGTCGTTGTCGGCCCACCGCGTCCCGATCGCCCGGAAGTGGCCGTAGTCGTCGCGGGTCTCGACCGTGCTCGCCATGGCGGCAGCTTACGGCGCTACCGGCGGTTGCGTTGCCGGCCGCCCCCGGTAGACAGGTCGACTCGCTCGGTAACCGGACTACTCCCCGAGCCGCTTGATTGCCGCGTCATACCGCGGAAGCTCCTCGTTCAGCACGTCGTTCACGCACCCCACGCCGCCAACCGGTCCAGCCCTTCGCGCAGGACGGCCGAGTCGGCCGCGTACGAGAGCCGGACCCAGTGGGTGCCGTCGACCGCGTCGAAGTCGGTGCCCGGGGTCAGGGCGACGCCGGTCTCGGCCAGCAGGCGGCGGCACCAGGCCGCGCTGTCCGGTTCGCCTGCGGCGCGGATCCGCTCGGTGACGTCGGCGTAGAGGTAGAACGCGCCGTCCGCCGGGGCCGTCGTCCCCCAGCCCAGGGCGGGCAGCCGATCGAGCAGCAGCGCCCGGTGCCTGCGGTAGACCGCGGCAGCTGCCTCGGCCTCGGCGTACGAGCGCTCGGTGAACGCCGCGATCGCCGCGTGCTGCGACAGGGTCGGCGGGCAGAGCGCCAGGTTGCCGGCGAGCGCGTCGACCGCGCCGACCAGGCCCTCCGGCAACAACGCCCAGCCGAGCCGCCAGCCGGTCATCCCCCAGTACTTCGAGAACGACGAGACGACCGTGGCGTCGTCGTCGAACGACCAGGCGCACGCCTGCTCGCGGGTCCCCGCCGTGACCCCGTGGTAGATCTCGTCGCTGACCAGGTGCGTGCCGTGCTCGGCGCACCAGCCGCTGAGCGCTTCCAGCTCGGTCGCGTCGACCATCGTCCCGGTCGGGTTGGCGGGCGACGCCAGCACCAGTCCGGCCAGCGGACCGTGCTCGGCGACGGCCGCGTCGAGCAGGTCCGGGGTCGGCTGGTAGCGCTCCTCGGGACCGCAGGCGATCTCGACCACCTCGCAGCCGAGCGCGCTCAGGATGTTGCGGTAGGCCGGGTAGCCCGGTCGGGCGAGGGCCACGCGGTCGCCGGCCTCGAACGCCGCCAGGAAGGTCAGCACGAACGCGCCGGAAGACCCGGTGGTGATCGCGACGCGCTCGGGGTCGACGTCCAGGTCGTACCAGCGGCCGTAGTGCTCGGCGACCGCCTGCCGCAGCGGAAACAGGCCCAGCGACGAGGTGTAGCCCAACGACGCGCCGTCGGTCAGCAGCGTCGTCGCGCGCTCGCGCACGTCGGTCGGGGCGCCGCCGCCGGGCTCGCCCGCGCAGAGCGAGAAGACCTCGGCTCCGGCGTCGCGTCGCCGCTGGACCGCGTCGATGATCTCCATCACCGCGAACGGTGCAACGGCGGAACGAGCGGACGGGCGCACCCGTCCATAGTGGCGGACACTAGAACGCCCCGGCGTACGACAGACCGAAGAGCAGCGCCACGACCGAGATCAGCGGGACGAGGACGACGCGGTGCAGGTCGGCCAGCCGCGGGCGGGCGAGCAGCCAGGTCCAGCCGCCGGTGACCAGCGCCATCGAGGCGATCGACGCCGGCGCGAAGACCAGCAGTGCGGCGAGCGCCTCGCCGCGGGACGGCAGCAGCGACAGCACCAGCAGGACGACCGCCCCGGTCCCCGCGAGTCCGTGCACCACGCCGACCACGAAGGCCGTGCGCGCGGTACGCACCGGACCGCGCTCGACGGCGCGCGACGAGCGCATCGACCGCACCCACCGCAACAGCGCCACCGTCGCGACCAGCACGATCATCACGCCGACGGCCCGCTCCAGCCAGGTCCCGAGCGTCTCCGGAACCTCCGCGCGGAACCACAGCAGCGGGATCCCGATCACCAGCATCGTCGCGGCGTGGCCGCTGCCCCACGCGGCCCCCAGTCCGATCGCCCGACGCCGGTCCGCGGGGTCCTCGGTCGCGAGCGGCGCGACCGCGGCGAGGTGGTCCGGATCGGTCGCGTGGCGCAGCCCCAGCAGCAGCGCCACGAGCAACACGATCGGGAACGCCGCGCCGTCGGCGAGCCCCGTCAGTTGGTGATCGAGATGTTCCACAGCACCGGTCCTCGTCCGCTCGTCGGGTGGTCCGCCGGATCCTACGCGCGAGTAGCCGGTGCGTCCGACGCGTGGATGTCCAAGCTGACGCGGCTCGACTTGTACATCGGCGCGTTTTGGGAACGCGTGGCGAACCTAGAATCCGCAGCGCCGGGCGGTCGAAAGGCCGTCCGGCACCTCTCCCCTTCCGACTCCGACGACGACCGCCATGCGCCTCAGCCCCCGCGAGCAGGAGAAGCTGCTGATCCACGTCGCCGCCGACGTCGCGCGACGGCGTCGCGAGCGCGGCCTGCGCCTCAACCACCCCGAGGCGATCGCGCTGATCACCGCCGAGCTGCTGGAGGGCGCCCGCGACGGTCGGACCGTCTCCGACCTGATGGCGTTCGGCAAGCGGATCCTCTCGGCCGAGGACGTGCTCGACGGGGTCGGCGCGATGATCCCCGAGGTCCAGGTCGAGGCGACGTTCCCCGACGGCACCAAGCTCGTCACCGTCCACGACCCGATCGTCTGAGGACTTCCGCATGCGCCGCTCTGCCGTTCCGACCGCCCGCTCGCGACGGCTTCCGCGGGGCGCCCGATGAACGGCACGACGACCGACGGCGGCGGTCCAGTCGTCCCCGGCGAGCTGCTGCCCGCGGACGGCGAGATCGCCCTGCGCCCCGGCGTCCCCCGCACGGCGCTGCGCGTGGTCTCGACCGCCGACCGCCCGGTCCAGGTCGGCAGCCACTTCCACGTCTTCGAGGCCAACCGCGCGCTGCGCTTCGACCGCGCCGCCGCCTACGGGATGCGACTGGCGATCCCCGCCGGCACCGCCGTCCGCTTCGAGCCCGGCGAGGTACGCGAGGTCGCGCTGATCCCGATCGGCGGGCGTCGGATCGTCCACGGGTTCTCCGGACTCGTAGAAGGTCCACTCGACGCCCCCGGTGCGCGTGCCCGGGCGATCGCGCTGATGCGGGACGCGGGCTTCCTCGACACGGCCGCGCCGCCGACCGAAGGGACCGACGCGTCCGCTGGCCCCGACACCACGCTCGAGGAGACCCCGTGAGCCACGACGCCTCGGGGACACCAGGCCACCGCCCCGAACCGACCCCGGAGAAGACCCCGTGAGCGATGCGCTGTCCCGCCGCCGGTACGCCACGATGTACGGCCCGACCGTCGGCGACCGCCTACGACTCGCCGACACCGCGCTGACGATCCGGGTCGAGCGCGACCTGACGCTGGCCGGCGAGGAGGCGGTCTTCGGCGGCGGCAAGTCGCTGCGCGACGGGATGGGCCAGGGCACCGCGACCAGCGCGGAGGGTGCCATGGACACGGTGATCACCAACGTCGTGATCGTCGACCACTGGGGGATCGTCAAGGCCGACGTCGGCCTGCGCGGCGGACGGATCGCGGGGATCGGCAAGGCCGGCAATCCCGACACGATGGACGGGGTGACGCTGCCGGTCGGCGGAGCGACCGAGGTGATCGCGGGCGAGGGCCGGATCCTGACCGCGGGCGGGATCGACAGCCACATCCACTGGATCTCGCCGCAGCAGGCCAACGAGGCGATCGCCTCCGGCGTCACGACGATGATCGGCGGCGGCACCGGGCCGGCGTCGGGCACCAAGGCGACCACCTGCACGCCCGGCGTCTGGCACGTCCACCGGATGCTGCTCCAGACGATCGACCTGCCGGTCAACGTCGGGCTGCTCGGCAAGGGCAACGTGTCCGCCCCCGGGCCGATCGAGGAGCAGGTCCGCGCCGGGGTCTGCGGGCTCAAACTGCACGAGGACTGGGGCACGACGCCGCGCGCGATCGACGTCTGCCTCGGCGTCGCCGACGCGCTGGACGTCCAGGTCGCGATCCACACCGACACGCTGAACGAGGCGGGGTTCGTCGAGGACACGCTGGAGGCGATCGGCGGGCGCACGATCCACACCTTCCACACCGAGGGCGCGGGCGGCGGACATGCGCCGGACATCGTGCGGCTGGCGGGCGAGCCGCACGTGCTGCCGTCGTCGACCAACCCGACGCGGCCCTACACCCGCAACACGCTCGAGGAGCACCTCGACATGCTGATGGTCTGCCACCACCTCAGCCGGGACATCCCCGAGGACGTGGCGTTCGCCGAGTCGCGGATCCGCGGCGAGACGATCGGCGCCGAGGACGTGCTGCACGACCTCGGCGTGCTCTCGATGATGAGCTCCGACTCGCAGGCGATGGGCCGCGTCGGCGAGGTCTGGACCCGCAACTGGCAGACCGCCCACAAGATGCGCGAGCAGCGGGGACCGTTCGAAGGGGACGGCTGGGGGCCGCTGGGCGACGGCGATCGAGCGGCGGCCGCGGCCGTTCCGGACGCGGGAGACTGGGCCACGCGCGCCGCCGCCGGCGAGTCCGTCGAGCGCGGCGACAACGAGCGGGTCAAGCGCTACGTCGCCAAGGTCACGATCAACCCCGCGATCACGCACGGGATGTGCGACGAGATCGGATCGGTCGAGGTCGGCAAGCTCGCCGACCTGGTGCTCTGGGAGCCGGCGTTCTTCGGGGTCAAGCCCGAGCTGGTGATCAAGGGCGGATCGATCGGCTGGGCCCAGATGGGCGACCCCAACGCCTCGATCCCGACCCCTGAGCCGGTGATGATGCGGCCGATGTTCGGGGCGCTGGGCAAGGGGCCGCGCGAGACCTGCCTGACCTTCCTGTCGCAGGCGGCGATCGACGACGGCGTGCCCGAGGCGATCGGCCTCGACCGTGCGTTCGCCGCGGTCCGCGGGACGCGCGCGGTGACCAAGGCCGACATGGTCCGCAACGACGCGACCCCGACGATCGAGGTCGACCCCGAGACCTACGTCGTCACCGTCGACGGCGAGCGCGCCTACAGCGAGCCCGCCGAGACGCTGCCGATGACCCAGCGCTACTTCCTGTTCTGAGGGCGCGGCCCCGTCGTGGGGAGCGCCAACGGCGACCGGTCGGCGTTCTGCCCCCAGGGGACGGCGAACGGCGACCGGTCGGCATTCGGCGGCGGGCGAATCGTGGGCCCGCCCGCACGGGAGCAGTTGACCGGCCACTGCCCGGTGAACTGCTCCCGTCGGCCCACTCAGATCGCCAACAACTTCCCCATCGCCGCCTCGTCCATGTCGGCGGTCTTGCCGCTGGCGACGACGTGGCCGGCCTCGAGCACCAGGTAGTCGTCGGCCATCCGCAGCGCCATCTCGACGTACTGCTCGGCGATCAGCAGGCCGATCCCGTCGCGGTCGCGCAGGGCCAGGATCGACTCCTCGATCTCGGCCACGATCGACGGCTGGATGCCCTCGGTCGGCTCGTCGAGCAGCAGCAGCCGCGGCTTGGTCAGGAGCGCCCGGGCGATCGCCAGCTGCTGACGCTGGCCGCCGGAGAGGAACGCGACCGGGCGCTTCATCAGCGGCACCAGCCGCGGGAACAGGTCGAGCACCTCGTCGATGTCGGACCGGCGGCCGCCCTTGCGGGCCTCCTGCACGACCCGCAGGTTCTCGGCGACCGACATCCCGCCGAAGCCCGAGCGTTCCTGCGGGGCGTAGCCGATCCCCGCGCCGACGCGGTCCCACGGGCTCATCCCGGTCACGTCGCGATCGTCGATCGTCACGCTCCCCGACCGCACCGGCAGCACCCCCATGATCGCGTTCATCAGCGACGTCTTGCCCGCGCCGTTGCGGCCGAGCACGCAGGTGCTGCCGCCCTCGGCAAAGGCCATCGACGCCCCGAACAGCACCTGGGTCCGACCGTGCGCGACGTCCAGGTTGGTCGCGGTCAGCTTCATGACGTCGGCTCCTCGTTCGTCGGTTCGGTCGTGGTCGATCGGTCGTGGTCGCTCGGCCCCTCGACCGACCCGACCCCACCGCCGGACGCGGCGCCCCCGCGCGACACGCTGTTGCGGTCGTCGCGGGCGCGGCCGATGTAGACCTCTTGCACCGTCGCGTCGGCCTGGACCTCGGCGACCGTGGCGTCGGCCTTCAGCACCTTGCCCTCGTGCAGGACGGTCACGCGGTCGGCGAACCGCCGCATGAAGTCCATGTCGTGCTCGACCACCAGCACCGTGCAGTCCTTCGCGACGTAGCGGACCAGGTCGCCGGTGCGGGTCCGCTCGTCCGGGCTCATCCCGGCGACCGGCTCGTCGAGCAGCAGCAACCGGGGCTTCTGGGTCAGCAGCATGCCGATCTCCAGCCACTGCTTCTGCCCGTGGGCAAGCGCCCCGGCCGGACGGTCCGCGACATCGGCCAGACCCGTCACCTCAAGCGCTTCCAAGACCTCGGGCCGGATCCCGCGCGGCTGCCGCAGCAGCCGGCGCAACCCCAGCTTGAAGCTCGCCGCGATGTCGAGGTTCTGCTGGACCGTCAGCGCCTCGAAGACGGTCGCCGCCTGGAACGAGCGCCCGACCCCGCGGTGGACGATCTGGTGCTCCTTCAGCCGCGTCAGCTCCTCGTCGTCGAACAGCACCGAGCCGCTGGTCGGCTTCGTCAGCCCGGTGATGATGTCGACCAGCGTGGTCTTGCCGGCCCCGTTGGGACCGATCAGGAAGTGGACCTCGCCCTGCCGCGCGTCAAGGTCGACGTCGGTCAGCGCGTGGAAGCCGCCGAAGCTGACCCCCAGCCCGCGGATCCGCAGGATCGGCCACGGCATCGTGGCGTCGCGCGTCGAGCGCGCCCCGCTCGGCGGCACGGCCGGCGTGTCGGTGGTGACGGTCATGCGATCTCCTCCGCGGTCGTCGTGGTCGGTCGGTCCCGGTCGGTGCGCCGACCGGACCAGGGCCAGCGCTGCTGCTTCAGCCACTCCCCGGCGCCGGCCAGGCCGCGGGGCGCGAACGCCACCACCAGCACGAACAGCAGCCCCTGGGCGTAGAGCCAGCCGGACGGGAAGCTCTCCGACAGCTCGGTCTTGGCCAGGTTGACGAGCAGCGCGCCCGCCACCGCGCCGACCAGCGAGATCCGTCCGCCGACGGCGACCCAGATCAGCATCTCGATCGACGGCACGACCCCGAGCGAGGTCGGCGAGATGATCCCGACCACCGGGACGAACAGCGCCCCGGCGATCCCGGCCATCCCGGCCGCCGCGGCGAACGCCACGACCTTGACCGTCGTCGGGCTGTAGCCGAGGAACCGCACGCGGTCCTCGCCGTCGCGGACCGCAACCAGCAGCTGGCCGTAGCGGCTGCGGACCAGCTGCCGGGCCAACAGGAAGATCACCCCGAGCGTGACCACGACGATCAGGTAGAGCGTCTTCTGGTCCCCGGGGTCGCCCAGGTCGAGGCCGAAGAACGTCATCACCGTCAGCCCGTTGGTGCCGCCGGTGTAGGACTGCTGGCCGATCAGCAGGATCACGAAGGCCGCGGCCAGCGCCTGGGTCAGGATCGCGAAGTACGGACCGCGGATCCGGCTGCGGAAGATCAGCAGGCCGAGGATCGTCGCGACCAGGACCGGCAGCGCGACCACCATCACCAGCGTGAAGACCGGCGAGCGGAACGGCTCCCACAGTCCGGGCAGGTCGGCCGCCCCGGTCAGCGTCATGAACATCGGCTGCTGACCCTCGGGCGTCTCGGCGAGCTGCAGGTGCATCGCCATCACGTAACCGCCGAGGCCGAAGAACAGCCCCTGGCCGAGCACGAGCATCCCGCCGCGGCCCCAGGCCAGGGCGATCCCGACGGCGACGATCGCGAAGACCAGGTACTTGGCCAGCAGGTCGAGCCGGAAGCTCGTCAGCATCGCCGGCGCGACCACGATCAGCAGGAACGCGACGACGATGAACGCGACCCGCGACGGGAGCTGCTCGCGGGGGCCGATCAGGCGGGCGAGCAGCGTCGGGCGGGCCGGGGTGGTGTCGGTGGCGGTGCTCATGCGAGCCCCCTCGTTTCCTGGGCGACGATGCCCTGCGGACGGACCTGGAGGAACGCCACGATGCAGACGAAGACGATCACCTTGGCCAGGCTGGCCTCGGTCCAGAACTCGACGAGCGAGTTGATCAGTCCGAGCGCCAGCGCCGCGATCACCGCGCCGCGGAGCTTGCCGAGCCCGCCGGCGACGACGACCAGGAAGGCGTCGATGATGTAGTTGGTGCCGAGCGTCGGCCCGACCGATCCGAGCTGCGTGATCGCCACGCCGGCGACCCCCGCCAGTCCGGACCCGAGGAAGAACGTGCGCCGGTCGACCCCGGCGGTGCGGATCCCGCTGGCGGCCGCGAGCTGCCGGTTCTGCATCACCGCGCGCATCCGGCGGCCCTGCTTCATCCGGCTGACGACGAACCACGCTCCGGCGGTGGCGACGAGCGCGAGCGCCATGATGAACAGCCGGTTGTAGGCGACGGCGATCCCGAACAGCTCGGTGCCGCCGTTGAGCCAGCTCGGGCTCTTGACCTCGACGTTCTGGGCGCCGAAGATGTCGCGCGCCGCCTGCTGCAGGATCAGGGCGACGCCCCAGGTGACGAGCAGGGTGTCGAGTGGTCGCCCGTAGAGGCGCTTGATCAGCAGGAACTCGAGCGCGAGGCCCATCAGGCCCGCGACGATCAGCGCGGCGGGCAGCGACAGCAGGAACGCCGTCGTCACCGCCTGGTCGCCCAGCAGCTGCTGGATCACGTAGGTGGTGTAGGCGCCGGCCATGATGAACTCGCCGTGCGCCATGTTGATGACGCCCATCTGGCCGAACGTGAAGGTCAGGCCGAGGGCGACGAGCAGCAGGATCGAGCCGATGCTCAGGCCGACGAAGATCTGGGAGAGGAACTGGTCCACGGGAGCTCTTTTCGGGTCGCGCGCTTCGTCCGACCGAAGACGACGCCGCCCCCGTCCGCCCCACCGATTGCCGGTGGGGCGGACGGGGCGATGCCGGTCCGAGTCGGGGGGAAGAGTGGGTCCGTGGGTCCGCCTAGAGCCCCTTGGCCCAGGGGTAGGACTCCAGGAACGGATCGGGCTTGATCGGCCCGTCGGACTCCCAGACGGTGTCGATCAGGCCCTCCTCGTTGATCACGCCGATCCGCGCGGTCTTGTAGATGTGCTGGTTGTCGCCGTCGATCGTGACCTTGCCCTCGGGGGCCTCCAGCACGAGGCCCTTCGACGCGGCCTTGACCTTCTCGGGGTCCGTCGAACCGGCCTTCTCGACCGCGGCGGCCCAGAGCTTCACGCCCACGTACCCGGCTTCGATCGGATCGTCGGTCACCCGCTTCTCGCCGTACTTCGCCTTGTACGCCTTGACGAACTCCTCGTTCGCCGCGCCCGGGGTCGTCTGGTAGTAGTTCCAGGCCACGATCTGGCCCTTGACCTTGTCCGCGCCGATCCCGCGGACCTCGTCCTCGGCGATCGAGACCGAGACCACCGGCAGCTTCGACGCCGGCAGGCCCGCGCCCTCGAGCTGCTTGAAGAAGGCGACGTTCGAGTCGCCGTTGAGCGTGTTGAAGACCGCGTCGGGGTTGGCCGCCTTGACCTTGTTGACGATCGTCGAGAACTCGGTCGAGCCGAGCGGGGCGTACTCCTCGCCCAGCACCTCGACGCCGTTGGCCTTGGCCCAGGCCTTGATCTCCTTGTTCGCGGTCCGCGGGAAGACGTAGTCGGAGCCGACCAGGTAGAGCGACTTGGTCTTCTTCTCGTCCTTGAGGTACTCGAGCGCCGGCAGGATCTGCTGGTTGGTCGTCGCTCCGGTGTAGAAGATGTACGGCGAGGCCTCGAGGCCCTCGTACTGGACCGGGTAGTAGAGCAGCGACTTGTTGCGCTCGAAGACCGGCAGCATCGCCTTACGGCTCGCCGACGTCCAGCCGCCGAAGGTCGCGGCGACCTTGTCCTGCGAGATCAGCTTCTGGGCCTTCTCGGCGAACGTCGGCCAGTCGGACGCACCGTCCTCCGTGATCGGCTCGATCTGCTTCCCGAGCACGCCGCCGGCGGCGTTGATCTCCTCGATCGCGAGCAGCTCGGAGTCCTTCACCGAGACCTCGCTGATCGCCATCGTGCCACTGAGCGAGTGGAGGATGCCGACCTTGATCGTGCCGCCGTCACCGCTGGCGGACGCGTTGGTCGTCGATTCGTCGTCGCCCCCGCAGCCGGTCGCCATCAGGGCGGTGGTGACGCAGAGTAGGCCGGTGGCGATCCAGGTTCGTGCGTTGCGTTGCGGTCGTGGTGACACGACGCCTCCCAGGGTTCGGCGGCCGGAGCGATCCGACCGGCGTTGACGGTCAGACCAGGTTGTCGCGGCCCGCGCGGCCCGCCGTGCGCCCACTGGACGAGGTCGACCGTCCCCGCTGTCGGCTTCGGTGACGCTCACCTCACCCCGCGCGCTGCTAGCGGCCGCGAGGGGTGAGCCCGGTCGCCCGCGCTCACCCTCCGGGGCCGCGCCTCACCCGGGGTGAGCGGCCCCGTCGTCCGCCGGGACGACCGCCCGGGTCGCCGTCTCGACCGCGGTCAGCAGCAGGTCCCCCGGACCGGCCGCGGTCAGCTCGTCGCCCGCGTCCTCGACGGCCCGTTGCAGTCGCAGCGCCGCGTCGGCGACCCCGCCCGCGCCGACCATCCGGCTGGCGCCGACGATCTGGTGGGCGATCCGCCGCAGCTGCTCGCCGTCGCCCGCGTCGTAGGCCCTGCGGGCGCGCGCCAGGTCGTCGTGCATCGACGCGCCGTAGGTTCGCAGCAGCGTCGCCTCCTGCTCGGGGTCGCCGCCGGTGATCTCGTCGAGGATCGCGCGATCGATCGCGGTCGACGACCCGGCGTCAGTCGGGGTCGTGATCCACTCGACGTGCGGCAGCCAGCGCCGCAGCGTCGCGGCGAGCACCGCGATCGGCGCCGGCTTGGTCACCAGGTCGTCCATCCCGGCGGCCCGGCAGCGGGCCTCCTCGCCGTGGACGGCGCTGGCGGTCAGGGCGACGATCGGCACCCGCTCGCGCCCCGCGGTCCGCTCCTCCTCGGCCCGCCACTCGCGGACCAGCTCGTAGCCGTCGCGGTCGGGCAGCTGGACGTCGCTGAGCACCAGGCCGTAGCGCTCCTCGCGCAGCCGGGCGAGCGCCTCGTCGGCGTCGCTCGCGACGTCGGTGACGAAGCCGATCGTCTCGAGCTGCTGCCGCAGCACCGCACGGTTGACGGGATGGTCCTCGACCAGCAGCAGCAGGCTGCGGTCGCTGCGCGCCTGCTCGCGGGTCGGCAGCCGGCGACGGGCGGTCAACGTCCCGTGCCCGCGGTGGGACGAGAGCTCGCCCTCGACCCCCGCGACGACGGGCAGCGTCAGCGCGACGCGCATCGCGGTGCCCTCGCCGAGCGTGCTGACCATCGCGATCGTGCCGCCGAGCGCCTCGGTCAGCTGCCGGGCGATCACCAGGCCCAGCCCGGTGCCGTCGGTCCGCGCACGGACCTGGGCGAACGGCGCGAACAGCCGTTCTTGGTCCTCGGGCGCCACCCCGATGCCGGTGTCGGTGACGACGAACTCGACCCGCTGCGTCCCCTCGTTCGCGTCCGTATCGACGTCGTCCGGGCCGACCACCCGCACCGCCAGCTCGACCTCCCCGCCCGGCGTGTACTTGATCGCGTTGCTGATCAGGTTGCCGAGCACCTGGCGCAGCCGATCGGGATCGGTCCGGTGCACGGGGGCGAGCTCCGGATCGATCCGGGTCCGCAGCCGCACGCCCTTGGCCGACGCGGTGTGGCGGTACTGCGCGGCCAGCTCCTCGGTCATCCGCCCGAGCGCGACCGGTCCCGGAGCCAGCTCCAGGTGGCCCGACTCGATCTTCGAGAAGTCGAGCACGTCGCCGATCACCGCCAGCAGCGTCGACGCCGAGCGCAGCGCCACGTCGACCAGTTCGCGCTGACGGCCGTTCAGGTCGTCCAGCGCCAGCACCTCGAGCGTGCCCGTGACCGCGACCAGCGGGGTCCGCAACTCGTGCGAGACCATCGCCAGGAAGGCCGACTTCGCCCGGTCGGCGCTCTCGGCCTCCTCCCGCGCGCGCAGCAGCTCGCCCTCCAGGGTCTTGTGGTCGGTGACGTCGCCGACGTAGCCGTAGAGGTCGCCGGACCCGTCGGGCTGCGGACGCGCGATCGCCTGCGCCCGCATCCACTTGACCGTGCCGTCGGTCGACGCGATCCGGTACTCGTGCTGCCACGCGCCGCCGTTCCGCGCGGCCCGCAGGATCGAGTCGAGCCAGGCTCCGCGGTCCCCGGCCAGCACCGCCCGCGAGACCGCCGCGAACTCGACCTCGCCGTCGGTCCCGTGGATCGAGGCGTCGCGCGACGCGAACCGCACCGCGACCGCGCCGTCCGCCCCGACGTGGAACTGGAACACCGCTCCCGGGACGCGATCGGCGATCGTCCGCAGCCGGGCCTGGGCGTCGCGGGCCTCGCGCTCGGCCCGCGCCCGGGCCACCAGGTCACGCTGGACCGCGACCGCCATCTCGTCGAAGTCGCCCGCCAGCTGGCGCAGCTCGCGCACGCCCTCGGGCGTCGCCCGCTGGGTCCAGTCGCCCTCGCGGATCCCCCGCGCCACGCGGGCGAGCCGTCCGAGCGGCCGGACGACGGCACGCGCCGAGTAGCCGAGCACCACCGCGAACGCCAGCACCAGCAGCCCGAGCAGCCCGCCCTGGGCGACCAGCAGCCGGTTGGTCCGGGCCTGCAGCGCGTCGGCGCGCTCCCCGGTGCGGCGGTCGACCAGGCCCGTGAACCGCTCGATCGCCTCCATGATCTGGTCCTTGGCGCGGTGGTACTCGTCGTCGATCAGCCGCGCGTAGTCCGCGGCCACGTCCTGCACGTACTCGTCGTCGACCCCGCGCGCGATCCGCGGCGCGGTGTGGGCCATCACCTCCCGCTCGATCACCGCCAGCTGGTTGGACGCCCGCAGCGACGCGTTGAGCGCCCGGAACTCCTGCGGCGCGAAGTCCGCCTGGCGCATCAGCTCCGGCAGCGAGACCGGCGGTCCGACGGCCACCCGCGACCGTCCGCGGGCCAGCACCCGGTCCCAGAACGACGAGTCGTAGGCGACCGGGCGGGGCGCCTCGCCGGCCCGGATCGCGAGGATCTGCTCGTAGTAGGCGCGGTACCGCTCCTGGCCGGTCGACACGTACAGCCGGACCATCCGCGTCAGGTCGTTCGAGGTCTGCCGCATCTGGTCGGCCAGCCGGAACGAGGTCATCCGGGCGGTCTCGGCCTGCGTGCGGTCGTTGGCGGTCCGGACCTGGAGCACGGTGACCGCCACCAGCGCGAGCGCCAGCACGATCACCAGGCCGAGCAGCCCGCCGAGCGCCTGGCGGATCGACGGCGGATCGACGGGACGCCGACGGAATCGGCCGGGCCGCCCGACCCGCCCGATCGTGGCCCGCCCGTCCACGTCGCTCACGTCAGGACCGCGAGCAGCCGCCGCGCGGTCAGCGGCTTGGCGATCGTCCCGCGCAGCCGCAGCCCGGCGTCCCGCGCCGCGCGCTCGGCGTCGACCAGGCGCTCGCCCTCCAGCCCCGAGACGATCACGACGTCGGCGGTCACCTGCCGCACCCCCAGCTCCCGCAGGAAGGCGACCCCGTCGATCCCCGGCATGTCGAGGTCGCAGAGCACCACGTCGGGGCGGGCCCCGGCCGCGACCAGCGCCAGCGCCCCGGCCCCGTCGGCCGCCTCGAGCAGCACGGTGGCGCCGAGGGTCGCGAGGATCTCCAGCATCGTCCGACGCTGGAAGTCGTGGTCCTCGACGACCAGGACGGTGCGGTCGCAGAGCGGCATCAGGCGGTTCCTCGTTCGGGGGATCGGCGTCGCGCGTCACCCAGCAGGCCGAGCTCCCGGCCGCGTCCGACGGCCTCCTGACGGGAGCCGACGCCGAGCTTCGCGTAGAGCGTCCGGGCGTGGGTCTTGACGGTGTTGTGGGAGATCCGCAGCCCGTCGGCGACGTCGCGCAGGCTGCCCGACCCGGCCAGCGCCCGCAGCACGTCGAGCTCCCGGTCGCTGAGCTCGTCCGGCTCGGCGGAGCGCGCACGCGGACCGTCGGAGAGCGCCGCGAGCGCCGTCCGCAGGCTCCCGGGATCGGCGGCGTCCGCGAGCTGGGCCTGCGCCTCGGCGACCGCCCGGCGGCGGCCGTCGTGGTCCCCGACCGCCCCGCAGGCGCGGGCCTGCTCGACCAGGACCGCCGGCACCATCAGCGACGGGTCGCGTTCCCCCGAGGCCTGCCGCAGCCCGATCCGGCAGATCTCGACGGCGTCGTCGGCGTCGCCGTGGGCCAGCGCCAGCCGGGCGCGGGCGCAGACCACGGG